>NZ_NCJX01000120.1:0-6975 GCF_002282635.1 Acidiphilium sp. 34-64-41
GATCAAATCTGCGACCGTCCCGTTTCATGCCGGAATTATATCACCCCCGCAAACATACGACTAGCAAAATGTCGTCTTAATTACCGACCGATGAGTAAAGCCAAATATTTCGCGACCAATCTCGTAGGTAATGTGAGGAAAAAACCGGGGTCAACGGCCGCAACCGGTCGTTTTTGCCGAGGGCAAGGTTGTCGCGTAACTTAGGAATTGTGCGACAAACTGCCGCAGCGGCTAGGAGGGAGCGGCGGACGTTTGACGACAGATGCGCGCTCCCGTCGACAACGTGAGATCCGGCAAGCGACGCACCGTCAACGCCCGCTATGCGCCTCATCCCTGCCGTTCCTAGGCTAACTCCGTCTGCTCGAAAGCGGCCATCCGTCCCGAGGTCAGGGTCATATCCTCAACGGTGTTCTGTTGGGGTGAGGCGCCCGGTCCCGGTCGCGTTGGCCGTGCGTACTGCCTTGGGGAGCAGCCGGTAACGCGTCGAAAAGCCTTACCGAAGGCACTCTCGGATTCGTAACCAAGCGAACGCGCGATCGTACCGAGACCTTCGCTTGAGTTTTTCAGACGGTCGGCAGCCAGAAGCATGCGCCAGCGCGCGAGGTATTCCAAAGGCGTGGCGCCAACGGTGTTGCGAAATCGCAATGCAAAGACCGAGCGCGACATACCCACACGTTCGGCCAGCGCTTTCAGCGTCCATGGATGTCCCGGGTCGCTGTGCATGCTGGTGATGGCGATACTCATATGACGATCCGACAGCGCGGAAAGCCAACCTGGACCGGCGGTTGCCGCGTCCGCCAGGTAGAGCCGCAGCGCCTGGATGAGCATCATATAGGCGAGCTGCTGCGCGATCAGCGAGCCGCCCGGCTGGGGGTCGCGAAGTTCTTCCCGCAGGCGCTCCAGCGACCAGCGCATTGCAATCTTGTCCGGTTCTCGGCGGATATGAACGATGGGCGGCAAGCCGTGCAGCAGCATCTCGGCGTGGCTGCCGGTGAATCCGAAGAAGCCGCCGGCGAGGTATCGCCCACCCTCGGGAATATCCCGCGTGTCACTGACCTTCTGAAGCCGATCCCAGGCGCGCATATAATGGACAGGTTCGAGCGACAGATCTGTCGTCAGCCGGAACGGGAGCCCGCGCGGCAGAACGAAACAGTCGCCAGCCTCTAGGCTGACCGGCGCATCGACGCCCTCGACGGCCAGCCAGCACTGGCCGGCAAGCATGGCGTAGCATTTGATGCCCTGGTGCCGCGGGAAATAGATCGCAAGATCTTCCGGCACCATGAAGCCGCCGGAGGACAGGCTTTGCGGTTTCAGCAAGGCCAGAACCTCGGAGAGCGGGTCCATGCGCTGCGTTGAGCCGAAAGCCGGCTGCATCGGCCCGGTCTCAGGTGTTTGGATATTGGATGTCTGATAGTTCAAGACGATCGGACCAATCATACGGATTTCCAATCATAGATCGTCCCTGGGCGGACGTCTATCTAGGGTCGCGACGGCGCCGATCAGCCGCACGTCATGAGCATTAAGGAGACATCTTCATGCGTATTTTTGTAACCGGCGCCACAGGATTCATCGGGTCCGTGCTTGTTCCGGAGCTTATCTCGGCAGGCCATCAGGTGCTTGGCCTGACGCGTTCGGAGGCGGGCGCCGAGAAGCTGCGCGCGGCTGGGGCCGAATTCCTTCATGGCAACCTTGAGGACCTGGACAGCTTGCGCAAAGGCGCGGAACGCGCGGATGGCGTGATTCATCTCGCCTTCAGCCACAATTTTTCCCAGTTCGAGAAGAACGCCGCGGATGAGCGAGCGGCGATCGCGGCGCTGGGCGAGGTGCTGCAGGGATCGGTGCGGCCGTTCGTCGTGACCTCCGGCACGGCGCTCGCCGCCAATGTGGACGGCCAGCCATCGACGGAGGACAGCCCAACGGCGTCGTGGAACCCGCGCGCAGGTTTGGAAACAATCATGCAGACGTTCACCGAGCGCGGCGTGAAAACCTCCATCGTCCGCTTGGCGCAAATTCACGACACGCATAAGCAGGGCCTGGTTCCTTATTTCACCGCAGTGGCGCGCGAGAAGCGCGTCTCGGCTTATATCGGCGACGGCGGTAATCGCTGGCCGGCGGCGCATGTTTCAGACACCGCGCGGCTTTACCGTCTGGCGTTCGAGAATGCCGAAGCCGGCGCGATCTACCACGTGGTCGACGAAGAAGGTGTTGCGATGAAGACGATCGCCGCGGCGCTGGGCCGCGGGCTGAAGGTGCCCGTCGTGAGCATCAAGCCCGAAGACTCGCAGGCGCAATTTGGCTGGCTCAGCATGTTCGCCGGGCACGACATGCCTTCTTCCAGCTCCATCACCCGCCAGAAGCTGAATTGGAAGCCGACGGGTCCAGGCCTGATCGCCGACCTTGACGCGATGGACTACACGCAGTTCTGAGCCGGTCGACAGCGCAATGTCTGCAATGCGCCTCAATCAGGCCATCGACCAAACCCACCCGTCTTCGCGTAAACGGACACCGGAAACGGCGACTGAGCCACGTGATGGGCGCGCATATCGTTGGCGTCACGGAAAATCATTCGCCGGTTTGTCCGCAGGAGGGTCGGTTCATATTCTTTAGTAATTTATTTAGTTTCTCTCAGAAGGCGATTGGGGCCCATTGAACTGAGCAAGCGGGTTGGCTTTGAAATGTTCCCGTATGGCTTTGACGAATATAGCGACATTGGCGGACGCGATCCGCCGCGCCTGGTAGGCGACACTGACCGGCAGCGGCGGCGGCGCAAAATCTTGTAGAACGAGTGTGAGACGCCCGGCGCGGAGAGCCTCCCAGACCTGGTACAAGAGCGTTCGCGAGATGCCAACCCCGGCCTCGGCGGCCGTGATCGCTGCGTCCGCACCGTTGACAATGAGGCGAGGCTCGACCCGTACCGTTTTTCTATCTGCGCCAAAGGACCATTCATTGGTGGCGCCGATACCTTCGAACAGGATGATATCGTGCGACGAGAGTGCTGCCGGCGATGCCGGGGCGCCGCGCTTTTGCAGATAAGCGGGGCTGGCGACGAGGACAGGCGTGGCGAGGCCCAGCTTAAGGGCGATCAAACTACTATCGGCAAGCTCGCCGACGTGCACGGCAACGTCCACACCTTCTTCGAATAGATTAACGTTGCGATCAGATAAGGTTAGATGAATTGAGAGCGCGGGATACTCGTGCAAAAGCGCATTCACGATCGGCAACACGTATAAACGCCCGAACAGAACCGGTGCGGTGATGCGCAAGGTACCCCGGGGTTTTGCATCCTCGCCGCGGACCCGCCGCTCCGCCATCTCGAAATCTTCCAAGATGCGCTTGCAATCCTCCAGGTAGATCTGGCCTCGCTCGGTCAGTTGCACAGATCGGGTCGTGCGATTGAGCAGCATGATCCCCAGTCTTTCTTCGATCTGTGCAACGGATCGCGTCACCACCGAAGGCGATAGCCGCATGCGCCGAGACGCCTCCGTAAAACTGCCTTGGATCGCGACAGAGACGAAGATGCGCATGGCTTCGAGATTGTCCATATATAATTGCTGATACAGCAATAAAGTTTTGTCAAATTATCGGATTATCGCATTAACGCGAGGGTTCTACATCACGGGTCACACCGCAACTGGCGGCTCACTTAAGGAAGAGACCCATGTCGAACAATACCGTTCCTACCCATGAACCCACCCAAGCCGCACAGCCCAAGCCAACGATCGTGCTGGTACATGGCGCCCTCGAAGATGCGTCGATCTGGCATCTCGTGATCCCTCGGCTTCAGCGTGATGGCTTTCCGGTTATAGCCTTCGCCAACCCGCTAAGGAGCCTATCCATTGACGTTGCCTATCTGCGCAGCGTGCTGGACAGGATTCAGGGCCCGGTGATCCTCGTGTCCCATGCCTATGGTGGGGCCGTCATCACCCAGGCCGGGGAGCACCGCAACGTCAAGGGCCTGGTCTATGCGGCCTCGCCTATGCCCGCAGCGGGCGAATCCGCAACGGATACGCTCCAACGTTTCCCCGGTGGCGACTTCGCCTCGGCCATCAATCTGACCAATTATACCCTGTCCGATGGCACCAGCGGCACCTATGCCCTCGTCCAGGCCGACAAATACGGCCCCCTCCTCGCCGCCGACGTGCCTGAGAGCGTGCTCGCCTTGATGATCGCCACCCAGCGCCCTGTCGAGCTGGCAGCCCTCAATGAAAAGCTGACATCGGCCGCCTGGACGACCAAGCCGAGCTGGCAAATTCGGCCGCTGCTGGACCCGGTGTTTCCCGTGGAGGAGTGGAAATTCCAATCCGATCGTGCTCACGCTCACGTCATTGAAGTGAACTCTTCGCACGCTGTTCCGGTCACTTATCCGGACGTCGTTGTCGATGTGATCAATCAGGCCGCCGGCACCATCGCGCAGTAAGGACGGACCGAGGCCGACCGTAACGATCAACCTTAGCTTTTACCCATGTTTCAGAAAGGGATATCTCAAATGTCTAACTTTGCATTGCTTGTCGAGTTGAAGGCCAAACCGGGAAAGGAAGCGCAGGTCGAGGCGTTTCTGAAGAAGGAGGCCGCGCTGGCCAGAAATGAACCCGGCACGCTGACCTGGCACGCGGCGAAAGTCGAAGGTGAGCCAGGCGGCTATCGAATCTTCGACACCTTCGATGATGAGGCTGCGCGCGATGCGCATTTGAACGGCGAAGCGGCAGCGGAGCTTGTAGCGCATGCAGCAGAGCTTTTTTCCGAGGCTCCCAAGATTTACCGGCTTCAGGTCATCGCCGAGAAGTAGGCGCTGCCGCGGCCTTTGATTACGAAACCGATGATGAACTTGGGCGGCCTGTCGCGGTGGATATGCCGGCCGCCCATCCCCTTTTATAGTACCGGAGACGAGGGCAATGGACATTGATACGAGCGCGCTTTTTACGCCGATCGTTATAAACGGACATACCGTGAAGAACCGCATTGCCGTTGCGCCGATGACGCGCATCAGCGCAACGGAAGACGGCCGGGCGAGTGAGACGATGGCCCGCTACTATGAGCGTTTTGCGCGGGGTGGCTTCGGGGCGGTCAGCACCGAAGGGACTTACACCGATCAAGCATTCTCGCAGGGCTACGCGAATCAACCCGGCATCAGCGACGGTATGCAGGCGGAAGCCTGGAAGCCAGTCATTGCTGGCATCAAGACGCATGGTGCGCTCGCCATTGCCCAGCTGATGCATGCCGGCGCACTCAGTCAGGGCAATCGCTTTCGCCACGGCACTGTGGGACCGTCAGCCATTCAGCCCAAGGGCGAACAGATGGTCTTCTATCACGGCAAGGACCGCTACGCCGTGCCGGAAGCGATGACGGAGTCGCAGATTGCCGGCGCCATAGACGGCATAGCTCAGGCGGCGGAACGCGCCATCGCGCTTGCCGGGTTTGACGCTATCGAAATCCACGGCGCCAACGGCTATCTCCTCGACCAGTTTCTGACCGATTATACCAATATCAGAACGGATCAGTGGGGCGGCACCACGGAAAACCGCTTGAGATTGATCCTCGAAACTTTCAAAGCCGTGCGCAAAAAAGTCGGCGCCAAGGTGCCTGTGGGTGTTCGCATTTCGCAAGGCAAGGTGAACGACTACCAGCACAAATGGGCTGCGGCTGAGCGCGACGCGGAATTCATCTTCGGCCGCTTGGGCGAGGCTGGCGTCGACTTCGTCCACGTCACCGAATATACGGCCTGGCAACCGGCATTCACGCCGGGCGGTCCATCCCTGATGCACCTCGCCAAGCGCTACGCCCCCAAAGCCGCGATCCTTGCCAATGGCGGTCTGCACAATATCGCGCAGGCTGTCGCGGCACTCAACGATGGTGCCGATATCGTCACAATCGCCCGTGGGGCATTGGCGAACCCCGATTTACCGAAACGTTTGTCCGATCGCCGCGCCCTCAGCGACTTTGACCCGGCGATCCTCGGTCCCATTGCCAACATCAAGGAAACCGAGCTGGCGATGTGATGGCAAACCCTTCTTTATTGCTGAGGCGGCAATGAAGTCTTGCCAACATGATGGATTATCGCCTCAGCCCCATAAGCTTACATTTCAACCACACCGCAAATGGCGGTTCAATCAAGGAGAGACCCATGTCGCGCATGACCGTTCCCAGTTTTGAGACCGCCCCAGCCGCATCGCAGCCCATGCTCGAGGCCGTCAAGAAACAGCTCGGCGTCATCCCCAACAGCTTTCGCGTCCTGTCGCTCAGTCCGGCCGCCTTGCAGGGCCTGCTCGGCCTGAATGGAGCCCTGGGGAAGGCACTCGACCTTAAAACCCGCGAGCGCATCGCCATTGCCATCGCGCAGAGCAATGATTGTGACTACTGCCTCTCGGCGCACAGCTATATCGGCCTCAACCTCGCCAAGATCGATGCCGCCGAAATTGCTTTGGCCCGCAAGGGCGCCTCGTCCGACCCCCGGGCAAATGCCGCCGTCGCCTTTGCGCTCAAGATCAATGAGGAACGCGGCAAAGTCAGCGATGCAGATGTGCAGGCAGTCAAAGCCGCCGGCTTCACCGACGGCCAGATCGTGGAAATCATCGCGGTCGTGGCCGAAAATATTTTTACGAACCTCCTCAACATCGTCGCCGGAACCGAGATCGACTTTCCCGTCGTACTGGCCGCTGAAGCAGCGTAATCTTGGCGGGAGTTGGCGGTGCATGCCGCCGCCAGCTGGCTTGCCTTGGCGTGGAGCACACCATGCTGGCCTAACGGTTTCTCCACATCGGCCGACGACAAGCCAGAGTTCAAGCCTGATCTAATCGCGGCCGCTGGAATCCCAGCTGAGGGCCCTTTCAACGACGCCACGAACAAAAGCGTCACCATCCGAAGAAGGACGCTGCGGCGCAGGACATTTTTAAAAAGACTTCGCTGGCCTGGTAGCGGCGGCGATCCCGGCCACGGCGGCCCGTAAGCCGATCGAGGTGTGGTTCGCCGATGAAGCCC
>NZ_NCJX01000006.1:0-58666 GCF_002282635.1 Acidiphilium sp. 34-64-41
CGGCGCCGAGGCGCCAACCTATGCCCAGCTTTATTCGGGAGCATGGGTCCACCCCACATGTAGTGGGTGTCTGACTTAACCGGATAGGCACGGTTTATTTTTTAGATCGTTTGGCGCGTTTCGTTACCTACTCGTCGGGGGTGGGATTTTAGACGGGCTATTATGTTACGGCACCAATGGCTTTGAGACCGATCGACCCCCGGAACCCTGGTTCCGGGGGTTATTTTTGCGGCACGAGCGGGGTTTTCCGGCGGCGCGAACCAAATCGGCGGAGTTTCTATGCTCCGGTGTTATTCGAAAAATCGAAAACCTGCCTCCCACCGACGATTGATCGCCTGCCGCCGCCTTTCGCCCTGCCGTTGCTTGACATTTCCGGCGCGGCACGCTCCCTGCCCGGCCATGTCCAACGATATCGCCACGATCGAACTCCACGCCCGCGCCGCAATCGACGCCGCCAGCGACTCTGCGGCACTCGATGCCGTCCGCGTCTCCCTGCTCGGCAAGACCGGGCAAGTCACCGCTTTGCTCAAATCCCTCGGCGGGATGGATGCCGAAGCCCGTAAGAGTTTCGGCGCCGCGGTCAACGCGCTGAAAAATACAGTGGCCGAAGCCATCGAGCAGCGGCGGGCGGTGCTTGATGCGGCGGCGCTCGACGCGCGGTTGGCTGCCGAGCGAATCGATATCACCCTGCCCGCCCGGCCGGCGCCGCGCGGCTCGATCCATCCGCTGTCACGCACCATCGAGGAACTCACCGCCCTGTTCGGCGCCATGGGGTTCAACGTGAAGGACGGGCCCGACATCGAGGATGACTGGTACAGTTTCGGCGCGCTGAACGTGCCGTCGCATCATCCGGCACGCGCCATGATGGACACGTTCTATCTCAAGACCACCAGCCGCAACCGCCCGATGGTGTTGCGCCCCCACACCTCGAGCCTGCAGATCCGCACCATGCTGGAGCAGAAACCGCCGATCCGCGTCATCGTGCCGGGGCGGACCTATCGGTCGGATCACGACGCGACGCACAGCCCGATGTTCCATCAATGCGAGGGTCTGGTGATCGACCGCGGCATCACGCTGGCGCATCTGAAGGGCTGCCTGGTCGATTTCCTGCGGGCCTATTTCGAAATCCCCGATCTGAAGGCGCGGTTCCGGTCCAGCTATTTTCCGTTCACCGAACCCTCGATGGAGATCGACATCGCCTGGGATCGCAAGACCGGCGTGATCGGCGCCGGGTCGGACTGGCTCGAAATTCTGGGCTCGGGCATGGTGCACCCGAACGTGCTGGCCAATTGCGGCATCGACCCGCGCGAATACCAGGGTTTTGCCTTCGGCATGGGCGTCGAGCGCATCACCATGCTCAAGCACGGCATCGCCGATCTGCGCAGTTTTTACGAGAGCGACATCCGCTGGCTGTCACATTACGGCACCTCGCCGCTCGCCCCGGTCACGCTGCATGAGGGAGACGCGTAATCATGAAATTCTCGCTCTCCTGGCTCCGGACCCATCTGACAACCGACGCTTCGCTGGCGCAGATTGCTGAGGCGCTGAACAATATCGGGCTTGAGGTCGAAGGCATCGAGGATCGCGGCGCGGCGCTCGCCCCGTTCGTGATCGCCCGCGTGATCGAGGCGGTGCCGCACCCGAATGCGGACAGGCTGCAGGTCTGCCGTGTTGATACCGGGTCGGGCGAGGTTGGCGTGGTGTGCGGCGCGCCGAACGCGCGCACCGGCATGACGACGGTGTTCGCCCCCCCCGGCGCTTATATTCCGGGCAGCGGCATCACGCTTAAAATCGGCGAGATCCGCGGCGTGGCTTCGTCCGGCATGCTGGTTTCGGCGCGGGAAATGGCGCTCGGCGAAGATCATGACGGCATCGTCGATCTGCCGGGCGATGCGCCGGTCGGCACGCCATACGCCGCCTGGGCCGGACTTGACGATCCGGTGATCGAGATTTCGGTGACTCCCAATCGCGGCGATGCGCTCGCGGTGCGCGGCATCGCGCGTGATCTTGCGGCTGCCGGCCTCGGCACGCTGACGCCGTGGAATGCGCCTGCGATCAACGGTACGGGAGCTAGTGCGATCCGCTGGCAGGACGATTTCATCGAGGCCTGCCCGTGGATTCTTGGCCGTACGGTGCGCGGCGTGCGCAATGGCGAGAGCCCCGCCTGGCTGAAGCAGCGCCTCGAATCGGTTGGGCTGCGGCCGATCAACGCGCTGGCCGACATCACCAATTTCTTCACGATCGACCTTGGCCGGCCGCTGCATGTGTTCGATGTTAACAAGATCAGCGGCGGCGCGCTGACAGTGCGGCGCGGCGCGGGCGAGCGGTTTCGCGGCCTGCACGGCAAGGATGTTAACGTGACCTCGGATGATTGCGTGATCGCGGATGAAACGGGCGTGCAGTCGCTCGCCGGGATCGTCGGCGGTGAAGCGACCGGGTGCGATGAGACCACGACCGATGTGTTCATTGAGTGCGCGCTGTTCGACCGGGTGGCGATTGCGCTCAGCGGCCAGCGCAGCGGCATTTTTTCCGACGCGCGGCAACGCTTCGAGCGTGGCATCGATGTGTCGTTGCTGCCGGCGGCGCTCGATGCGGCAACCGCCATGGTGATCGCGCTCTGCGGCGGTGAAGCCTCCGCGATCACCGAGGCCGGCGCCGAACCTGCCTGGCAGCGGCAGGCCAGCCTTCGATTCGAGCGGCTGCAGAGCTTTGGCCGGTCGGATGTCACGCCGGATCGGGCGGTCGGGATTCTGGGCGCGCTTGGCTTTGGCATCGCCGCGCGGGATGCGGCGGGTGTGACCGTCGATGTGCCGCCGTGGCGCAATGATGTCGCCTCCGCCGGGTTTTCCGCCGGCAGCACGCTCGATCAGCACGAGGATTTGGACCCGGACCTCGCCACCGCGGTGCGGCAGGGTGCCCGCGCGATCGAACCGGAAGCCGATCTGATCGAGGAAGTGCTGCGAATCGAAGGACTTGACCGGATCGTGCCGGTTTCGCTGCCGCCGCTGGCTACCGTGCCCACGCCATCGCTCACGCCGCGTCAGGCCCGCAGCGTGCGCGCGCGGCGCGTGCTCGCCGCGCGCGGCATGGCGGAATGCGTGACGTTTAGCTTCGTCGATCGCGCCACCGCCGCCCGGTTCGGCGCGACACCGGATACCCTGACCGTGGCCAACCCGATCGCCGCCGATCTCGACCAGATGCGCCCCTCACCGCTCGCGACGATCGCGCGCGCCGCCGCCACCAATGCGGCACGCGGCTTCGACGACCTCGCGCTGTTCGAAATCGGGCCGGGATTTCGCGACGAAACCCCCGCCGGCCAGGACCTGATCGCCGCCGGGCTGCGCAGCGGGGCCACGCCGCTGTCCTGGATCGCCGCATCCCGCAACGTCGATGCGTTCGATGCCAAGGCCGATGCGTTCGCCGTGCTGCAAGAAATCGGTGTGCCGCTCGAGGCGCTGCAGGTCAGCGCGACGGCGCCCGGCCATTACCATCCCGGCCGCGCTGGCACGATCAAGCAGGGACCCAAAACCACCATCGGCAGCTTCGGCGAACTGCACCCTTCGCTCTGCGCCGCACTCGACCTGCCGGCCGGCAGCGTTGGCTTCGAGATCGACCTTGGCGCCATTGCCGATCCGAAGCGCCGCCGTAAATCGGCGCCCGGTATCTCGCCGTTGCAACCGCTGCGGCGCGACTTTGCCTTCGTGGTCGATGCCGGCGTCGCCGCCGAAGCCGTGCTGCGCGCGGCCAAAAGTGCGGAACGCGGCCTGATTACCGACGTCACACTGTTCGACCGCTACGCCGGCGATAAATTGCCCGCGGGCAAAGTGTCTCTCGCGATCGCCGTGACACTGCAACCGAAGGACAAGAGCCTGACCGATAGCGAAATCGAGGCGGTTTCAGCCAAAATCGTCGCTTCCGTCAGCAAGGCAACCAACGCCACCCTGCGCGGGTGAGGTGATATCACGCAGCGCGGTTCGCCATCAATCGTCGGGGATTGTGCCGCGCAGGGTTTTGGTACGGGCGCGATGCGTTTTGTTGTCGAGGCGCTTGGCCTTCTGGCTTTTCGATACGCGGGTCGGCACGCGGGCGGCCGGGCGGACGGCGGCGTCTCTGATCAGTGCGAGCAGGCGTTCACGGGCATCGTCACGGTTGCGCTCCTGCGAGGCGAAGCGTTGCGCGATGATCTGGATGACGCCGTCCTTGCTCATGCGGCGGCCGGCGATGCTGCGCAGGCGCGCTTTGATATCGTCGCTGAGCCCGGGTGAGTTCAGCGCATCGAACCGCAGGCGCACGGCGGTTGCCACCTTGTTGACGTTCTGACCGCCGGGGCCGGAGGACGTTGTGAAGATCTCGGATAATTCCGAATCCTCGATCTTGATGCGCGGCGTTACGATGATCGGCATGGCGGCGGAGTTTCCAGGGACGCGGGCGGTTAGAGTTCGGCGACTTCGGCGACGCCGTGGATCATTTTCACCGCCTGGGCGAGGCGGGGCGAGACGTTGAAGCCGCCGGGCAGTGCAATGTCGAGCCGGGCGTTGGAACCGAGCCGGGGCGAGACCAGGACCCGGCCTTTGCCACGGCCTTCACGGTCGAGCAGGGCGCGCAGCGAGGCGACGGCTTCGATGCGTTCGACCACGATGCGGATGCCCGAGCCCGCGTTTGCGGCGGCGCGGTCGAGCGGTTCGGCATCGAGCGCGGTGATGCGCAGGCTTTCGCCGTCCATCCGCAGTTCGACGGTGACGAGCAGCATGGTGCCATCGGTGAGCAATTCGCGTGCGGTGGCCAGGATTTCCGAGAAGAATGTGACCTCGAAGCCGCCCGTCTGATCGGACAGCATGACCCAGGCCATGCGCGTGCCGCTGCGGGTGGGGCGCTCTTTGCGCCCGACCACGGCGCCGGCGAGTTTGGCGCGGGTGATGCCGGCGCGGCCGGTTGCCTCGATCCGGTTGGAGGGGATGACGCCGAGGCGTTTGAGCACCCCAGCGTAGGAATCGAGCGGATGGGCGGTGAGGTGAAAGCCGATCGCTTCGGCTTCGAAGCCGAGGCGTTCGAAACCGGGCCAATCGGGCGTGTCGGGCAGGTGCAGGGGTTCGGGCGCAGCACTGGTGCCGAACAGATTGATCTGGCCGGACTGGCGATTGGCGGCTTCGGCCTGGGCGCGGCGGATCAGGGTTTCGGCACCGGCCATGACGCGGGCGCGGTTGGGCTCGAGCTGATCGAACGCGCCGGCTTTGGCGAGTTGTTCGATCTGCGCCTTGTTGAGCGATTTGGGTTCGACGCGGGTGGCGAAATCCGCGAGGTCGGTGAACGGGCGATCGGCGCGGATGCGTGCTACGTCGTTCATCGCGCCTTCGCCCACCCGTTTGATCGCGGCGAGCGCGTAGCGGATGGCCAGCGTGCCATCCGACTGACGTTCGACCGTGAAATCGGCGGCGGATTTATTGATATCGGGCGGCAGCACTGGGATGGCGAGGCGCACGGCGTCCTGTTTCAGGGCCGCGAGTTTTTCGTGGTTGGTGTGCGAGAGCGACATGCAGGCGGCGATGAACGCGGCCGGGTGGTTGGCGCGGAGCCAGGCGGTTTGGTAGGACACCAGGGCGTAGGCGGCGGCGTGCGATTTGTTGAAGCCATAATCGGCAAACTTGGCCATCAGATCGAAGACTTCGATGGCTTTCGGCTCATCGACGCCTTTGGCCTTGGCGCCTTCGATGAAGGTGGCGCGATGCTGTTCCATCTCCGAGCGGATCTTTTTTCCCATCGCACGGCGCAGCGAATCGGCGGCGGCGAGGCTGTAGCCGGCCATGCGTTGGGCGATCTGCATGACCTGTTCCTGATAGACGATGACGCCGTAGGTCTCGCTCAGGATTTCCAAGATCGCCGGATGCGGTGAGGCCCACGCCTGCCCGTGCTTGCTGGCGCAATAGGCCGGAATGTTCGCCATCGGCCCTGGCCGGTTCAGCGCGACGGCAGCGATCAGATCCTCGAACCGATCCGGGCGCATCTGCTTGAGCACGTCGCGAAACCCCTGGGTTTCGAACTGGAACACGCCACCCGCCTCGGCCCGGGACAGCATTTCATAGGTTTTAACGTCATCGAGCGGGAGGGTTGCGAGATCGATATTGGTGCCGAGGCCCCGCAGAAACTTTAACGCCCGGTCGAGAATCGTGAGGGTCGTCAGGCCCAGAAAGTCGAACTTCACAAGGCCTGCGCTCTCGACATATTTCATCGAATACTGGGTAATCAGCATATCCGCGCGGGGGTCGCGGTAGAGCGGCACCAGTTCGGCCAGCGGCCGGTCACCGATCACCACGCCGGCCGCATGGGTGCTGGCGTGGCGATACAGGCCTTCGACCTGCAAAGCGATTTCCAGCAGGCGGCGGATGGAATCGTCGGTGTCGCGCATCTCGCGCAGGCGGGGTTCGGATTCGATCGCCTCGGCGAGCGGGATCGGCTTCGCTGGATTGTTCGGCGTGGCTTCGGCAACCTTGTTGACCTGGCCGTAGGGCATGCCGAGCACGCGCCCGACATCACGCACCGCAGCGCGGGCTTGCAGCTTGCCGAAGGTGATGATCTGGGCGACGCGATCGGCGCCGTATTCGCGTTTGACGTAGTCGATCACTTCGTCGCGGCGTTCCTGGCAGAAATCGATGTCGAAATCCGGCATCGAGATACGTTCGGGGTTGAGGAAGCGCTCGAACAGCAAATTGAACGGGATCGGGTCGATATCGGTGATCAGCAGGCAATAGGCGGCGAGTGAACCCGCACCCGAACCGCGGCCCGGCCCGACCGGAATGCCCTGGGATTTCGCCCATTGGATGAAATCCGCCACGATCAGGAAATAGCCGGGAAAACCCATCTGTTCGATCACGTTGAGCTCGAACTCGAGGCGTTCGCCATAGCGCGCGGTGGTCGCGGCATCGGCACGGATTGCTGCGAGACGGGCGGCCAGACCTTCACGCGCCATCGCGCGCAGGGTTTCGGCCTCGGTGCTGCCGGGGCGGACTTTCGGGCAGATCGGCAGCAGCGGTTTGCGCGTGGGCGCGGCGATGGCGCAGCGGCGCGCGATGTGGATGGTGTTGTCGCAGGCATCCGGCAGATCGGCGAACAGGGTTCGCATGGTTTTGGCGGGTTTGAACCAATGCTCAGTGGTAACGCGGCGGCGCTCGGCTTCGGACAGCAGGCGGCCTTCGGCGATGCAGAGCAGCGCATCATGCGCTTCGTGCATGTCCTGCCGGGCGAAGAAACATTCGTTGGTGGCGACGAGCGGCAGGCCTGCGGCATCGGCCATGGCGATCAGGCCAGGCTCGATCGCGCGTTCGGTCGGCAGGCCGTGGCGCTCGAGTTCGATCGCGATGCGGTCGCCGAAGGTTTCGGCAAGGGTGGACAGCAGAGTTTCCGCCTCGCCGCGCTGACCCTCGCCGAGCATGCGGCCGAGCGGGCCGAACCGGCCGCCGGTGAGCAGGATCAGCCCTTCATGATGGCGGCGCAGCGCATCGAGGCTGATCTGCGGGCGGTTGCCGGTTTCGGATTCGAGGAAGCTGGCGGACGAGAGTTTGGAAAGATTGGCGAAGCCGGCGGCATCCTTGGCGAGCAGGACCAACGGGTCCGGCGTCAGGCGCGGCTGGTCCGCCCGGGTGAGCGAGAGTTGGCAGCCGATGATCGGCTGCACGGATTTCGCCATGCAGGCCTGGGAGAACTCGATCGCGCCGAACAGATTGGACGTATCGGTGATGGCGACCGCCGGCATCGCCTGATCCTGCGCGAGGGCTGCGATTTTATCGGGTTTGATCGCGCCTTCGGACAGGGAATAGGCGGAGTGGACGCGAAGATGGACGAAATCGGCATGCGGCATGGCAGCATGGTAGCACGATTCGGGGTTTCAGGCGATCAGAACCGCGACCGGCAGGGTGGCGAACATGGTGCTGAGCGGGATTATGCCGCCGGTTGCATCGAGTGTCCCGCCGGTCAGAACATCGCGCCAGGGGCCGGGCAGTGCCGCCGGATCGAGGGCGGTATCGCCCCAGTCGGCTGGAGGGATCAGCGGTTGTGGCACGCCATCGAGCAAGGGTGCCGCGAGACGTGAAACGGCAACGATCAGGGTGCGCGTGCCATGGGTGCGCGCGAAGGCAAGACCATGTGCCGCATGGGTGCCGGTGAGGTCGAGCGCCGTATAACCGCCTTCGGCGAACAGCGATGGGTGTTCGGCGCGGCATGACAGCAGGCGCGCGATCACGCGCTGTTTGACGTCGCCGTTTTCCCAGGCATCGAGGGATGGCATCCGGTTGGCGGACAACGCGGCGACACGGGCGGGGAAATCGACCGGCCGGCGATTGTCGGGATCGACCAGACTCTGGTCCCAGAATTCGGTGCCCTGATACAGATCAGGCACGCCGGGGACGGTGTATTTCAGAACCGTCTGAGCAAGCCCGTTGAGCGCGCTGGCCGGGCCGATACGGCGCGCGAAGGCGGCGATTTCGCCCAAGGTGGCGGTGGCGCGGCCGGTATCGAACACGCCATCGAGAAACTGGCGGCAGGCATCTTCATAGGCCTCATCGGGTGCGGCCCATTCGGAGCGGAGCTTGGCCTCGCGGATCGATTTTTCCCACCAGCCCCAGACACGATCACAGAAATCGCCGCTGCCATCGGGTGCGGCACCGAGCGGCCAGGCGGCGATCAGGGTCTGATACAGCATGATCTCGTCGGCCTCGCTGGGTGCGCGGCCGGCATCGAGATCCCGCGTCAAGCCGCTGTTCAGGCGCATCCAGCGCGCCAGGGCGGCCTGCCATTCATCGGGGATTTCCGACAGGACCGCGAGGCGGATGCGGGTGTCCTCGCCGCGCTTGTGGTCATGCGTCGCGGTAGCCAGCATGGCGTGCGGCAGGGTTGCGGCGCGCTGCTGCTGGGCGGCGTGGAAGGCACCCGGCGTGAGGGCGAATTGCGCCGGCGTGCTGCCGACCTCGTTGCGCGAAATCAGCCGGCCATAGCGGTAAAAGGCGGTATCCTCGACCGATTTTGCGGCGACGGGGGCGGATAATTGCTGAAACCGGACCATCGCCCGGCGGTGCAGGGCGCGGGTTTCCAGCGGTTCGCGCGCCAGCGGCCGATCGGCGAGCCAATGGCGGATCTGGTTCAGCAGGCCGCGGTCGGCGACGCGAAAGCTGCGCCGGGCGCGCGCCAGCGCCCAGTCCATCGTCTGCTCATCGGTACTCGTGCTGCCGCCGGCACCGGCGTAAATGCGATAGATCGGAAAATGGACCAGCAATTCGGCAAGGGCGCGGCGCAGGGCGGTGAGGGAAATATCCCGCGTCGCCAAATCTGCACCTGCAAGGCGATGCAGCAGGGCGGCGGTGCCGTTCCATTCACTGGTGAGATTGTCGCGGAGCACCTGGCGGCGGGCGTCGCGTTCCTCCGGGTCGAATTCCGCGCTGCGGCCCGTGAGTGTGTGCCAGAGTGCGGCGAGCGGTTCGCCACCATCAGGGTCGTGCAGCACGGCTGCGACCTCGTTCATGAAATCGTAGCCCGTGGTGCCATCGGTCAGCCAGTCGGCGCGCAGGCGCTCGTGCGGCGCCAGGATTTTTTCGACGATGATATAGGGTGGCCCCGCCGCCGCGCTGGACGGGCGCGACTTGCCCGCGGCGGTCAGTGCGCGGCGCAGCTTGCGGCAATAGGCGCGGGGGTCGGCCAGCCCATCGACGTGATCGACGCGCACGCCATCGATTACGCCGCGTGCGTAAAGATCGAGGATGAGCTTGTGACTCTGGTCGAACACCCAGGGTATTTCGGCGCGGATGCCGGCCAGGGTGTTGATGTCGAAAAACCGGCGCCAGTTGATTTCATCGGCGGCGGCGCGCCAGTAGGCGAGGCGATAATTCTGGGTTTCGAGCAATTCGTGCAGACGGCGGATGCCATCCGGTGTGGTCGGCTCGTAGCGGGCCAGCACGGTGACGAGGCCGGCTTCGCCGTGCGGCGTTGCCAGCGCCGCGATCAGGCGGGCGCGGGCGGTTTCGGCCAGCGGGCGGGCGATGTCCGGCCGGTCGATCAGATCGGCGGCACCGGTGAAATGTGCGATGGCATCGGCGAAGCGGCGCGGCGCTACCTTCAGCACGATTGCCATGCCGGCTGGCGAAAGCGGAAATTCGTGCTCGTGATAGACGACAGAAATCCGGCCTGCCTTCGCATCGGCGGACAGGCGCAGATCGCCCGATTGCAAGGCGGCGCCATAGGATTCGCCCAGGAACGGCGCCATGATCTTGCCGTACAGCGCGCGGTCGGGCGGGGTCCAGTCGATGTCGAACGCATCGGCGTAGCGGCTGGCGCGGCCCCATTCCAGCACATCCATCCACCATTGATTGTCGCTGCCGCCGACGCCCATGTGGTTGGGCACGATATCGAGGATCAGGCCCATGCCGTGGTCGCGCAACACCGCCGACAGCCGCTCGAGCGCGGCTTCGCCCCCGAGTTCGGGATTGATCGCGGTATGATCGACGATGTCGTAGCCATGGGTCGAGCCGGGCCGCGCCTTCAGGATCGGCGAGGCATATAAATGGCTCATTCCCAGTGCTGCGGCATAGGGAATGACGGCCGCACCGTCATCGAGCGTGAAGCCCTTGTGGAATTGCAGGCGAATGGTTGCACGCGGACTCGTGGAATGGGTCATGGTTCAGCCGCGCGCCTTGCGGGTCCGGTCGAGACCATCGAGCCTAGCCACAACGCGCGGGGCATCGAGCAGGGTTGCCGCGGGGGCGGGCAACCGGCGGCGCCAGTTGGGATGTTCATCGATCGTACCTGGAATATTGGGCTGCTCGGGTAAGGCCAGCGCATCCTCGATCGGCAGGATCGCCAGAGCCGACGATGCGGTGCCGACATGGATGGCGAGGACATCGGCAATACGGTCGCCATCGTCGGGCGCCGGCATGTCGCCCTGTCCCGCACCGGATGCAATGCACGCATCCCACAGGCAATGCCGATCATGGGCGCGCTTGTCGTGATTTTCACCGGCGATGCCGAGGCGCTCGCGCCACGCAATATCGGTGCCGCGCCACCAACCCGCGACGGTCGGCAGATCATGCGTGGTCGTCAACGCCGTGGTCTCGGCGCGCCAGTGCGCCGGCGGCACGAAACGATCGCCATCGCGCTCGAACCACAGGATGCTCATGCCAGTAATGCCGCTGGCCGCCAGCGATTCGCGAAAGCCGCCCGGCACCGTACCGAGATCTTCCGCGACCACGATGCCGTGGTGGCGCTGCGATTCCAGCATCACCAGCCGGCGCATATCCTCAAACGGGTAGCGCAGATAGCAGCCATCCTTGGCCTCGCCGCCTTCGGGGATGACCCAGAGGCGCGACAGGCCCATGGCATGATCGATGCGGACACCGCCGGTGGCGTGCAGCGCGGTGGAGAGCATGTCGCGGAGCGCTGAAAACCCGCTCTGGCGCAGGCCGCGCGGCGAAAATGCGGTGAGGCCCCAGTTCTGGCCGCGCCGGTTGAATTCATCGGGCGGCGCGCCGACCGAAGCGCCGCGCAACACCTCGGCCGGGCGGCTCCAGGCATCGCTGCCGGCGGGATCGGCGCCGACCGCCAAATCCGCGATCAGGCCGACCGCCATGCCGGCATCGATGGCGGCGCGCTGGGCGGCCTGCAAACTGCCGAGCGCGCGGAACTGGGCATAGAGGTGAAACGCGCACTCGTCCTGATTGGCCGCGGCCAGTGCGGCAACCGCGCTGCTGTGCGGATCGCGCAGCGCGTCCGGCCAGGACCGCCAGTCGCGCCCGGCGCCGACGCTGAGTTGATGCGCCACCAGCGCCTCGAACAAGGCGTGGAGTTGGATCGCGGGCGAGGTTTCGGCCTGGAATTGCTTGAATGCCGGATCGTCTCGGTGCAGGGCGAAGTCGCGACGGAGCGCCTGGTAGCGGAGCGGCGTGGCGGTCCGCCAGTCGATCAGGCCATCGGGCGATGGGGCGGCGGCGGCGCAGTCGATCGCCGCATACACCGGATTGAGCGCGATGCGGCTGGAGGGGCCGTAGGGACCGTAGTGACCCGGTTCGCTCGCATAGAGGGCATGAACCGGGCTGATCGCCACGGCATCGGCGCCGCGCGCACCGGCATTGGCGGCCAGCGTGGCGAGGGCACCGAAATCGCCGATGCCACCGTCGTTCTCGCGCGGCAGGCTGTAGACCTGCACCGCGAGGCCCCATGCCTTGCCGGCGCGGCCGTGGCGGGCCAGCGCATCCTCGATGGTGAACGCGCGATGCGGCGCGATCGCCAGATCGATCATCGCATCCCCGAGGTGGATCTGATGATAGCCGGGTGTCGCCAGACCGGGCAGCCGGGCGTAGCCGTTGCCGACATCGTCCAGCCTGGTGTCGTAGCTGGTGCCATCTTCAAGCAGGATGCGCGCCGCACCGCCAGGATGGTTCAGGGTGATTTCGGAATCGACCGTCGCCGTCAACAGGCGCGGCGGCAGGCGCGCTTCGGCATCGAGCAGGGCGATGCTGTCGTGGCAGGCTGACTCCGAACCCGCATCGAGTTCGAACGCGGCAAGCAGTCCGCGCAGGCTGGTGGGGGACACATCGTGCGCGGTGCCGAACACATCATGCCAGACGCGGGACAATCCGGCACGGTCGGCGAGTTCGTAGAGGGCATCATCGCTCATGGCGTCGCGAGCCAGGCGATGGCGGTATGCGGCGGCAGATGGTTGTCGCATTGAGCTTCGGGCGGGGAGGATGCCAGAACATGCCCCTCACCTGCTGCGCAGACCAGCGCACGATCGCCGAAATTCACCGCGATGGTCAGGGTTGCGCCATCGCCGAGGGTCCAGACCGCACGCACCCCGGTTTGCCCCAGTGCGATCGCCCGTAAGGCACGGGCATTCGGGATGCGCGGCACGATTTCGGTATGACGCAGGCGTAGGAGCATCTGGTAGAAAGCGCGCCATGCCGCCGCCGGTGCATCAGCCCTGTCGAACGTGGGCACCGAGGCTGCAAAGGTCGCCGCGTCGTTCGGGTCCGGAATACGTTGTTGCGCCTCCTTGGAAGAAAACGCTTCAAACTTGGCGAATTCCTGCCGCCGCCCCTTGCGCACGGCCTCGGCGAGGTCGGGCGCGTTGTGATCGGTGAAATAGAGGAACGGGGTGGTATCGCCGTATTCCTCACCCATGAAGATCAGCGGGATTTGCGGCGAGAGCAGCAACAGCAGCACGGCCGCGCGCAGGGCGGCGGGGTTGGCCAGCGTGGTCAGGCGTTCGCCAAACGCACGGTTGCCGATCTGGTCGTGATTTTGCAGGAAGGCGACGAAGGCGGTTGGCGGGAGATGCGCACTCGGTGTGCCGCGCGGTGCATTGTCGCGGTGGGGCGACGGCTCGCCCTGATAGGCGAAGCCCGATTGCAGGCAGCGCGCGAGTTGCGCGGCGGCATCGTGATAATCTTCGTAATAGCCGCCTTGTTCATGGGTCAGCAGGGTGTGCAGGCAATGGTGGGTGTCATCCGCCCACTGAGCATCATAGACCGCACCCGGCGCCAGCAGACCCGCATTGTTGTCGTCGTTCTCGAGCACGAGATGAATGTGGCGCTGGGAGTCGCAGGCCGCGCGGATCTGGCTGGCCATGGCGGCAAGAAATCCGTCGTCCTGGATGGCATGCACTGCATCGAACCGCAGACCATCGAACCGGAACTCATTCAACCAATAGATGGCGTTATCCACGAAATAGCGCCGGACCGGTGCGCGCCGATAATCGATCGCGCTGCCCCAGGGCGTATGGATATCATCGCGGAAAAACTCCGGCGCGTAGGTGTGCAGGTAATTCCCATCGGGACCGAAATGGTTATAGACGACATCGAGAAACATCATGATGCCGAGACCATGGGCGGTGTCGATCAAATGTTTCAAATCATCCGGCGTGCCGTAGGCGGTGTCGGGTGCATAGGGAAGCACACCGTCATAACCCCAGTTGTGGCGACCGGGGAAATCGGCGATCGGCATCAACTCGACCGCGGTGATGCCGAGTTCGGCAAGGCCGGGCAGCATGGCTTCGATGCCGGCATAGCCGCCGCAGGCACCGGGATGCAGTTCGTACACAATGGTTTCGTGCCACGGCCTGCCGCGCCAATCCGGATGGGTCCAGCGGTAGGAATCGGGCGGCACGACGATGCTGGCGTCGTGAACATCAGGCGCCTGCAGGCGAGACGCCGGATCGGCCACTTTCATTCCTGTATCGGTTACGAAGTGATATTTTGTGCCTGGCGAACAATCCGTTTCGACTGTAAAATGTCCATCAGGATGCCGCTGCATCGCCAGCGCGTCACGGCCCTCGATCGCGAGCGCCATCGTATCACATCCGGGTGCCCAGATCGTGAACTTCGTGCGCCCATTGCCCGACATGTGCGCGCCCGGACGAGGTGGATTCGGGTTGGATATTGTCATTGTTCTGTCTCTTCGATCAGGGCGCCGAGCACGACGATGGAGCGGGAGGCGACCGTCACCACAGGTTCGGTGAACGCCGCGCGCCGATATGTGGGACGCGCGGTATCGATTTCGAGCACCCAATCGAACATGGGTGCAGGCAGGGTGAATTCACGATCGGATTCCGAGGCGTTCAGCAGCACCAGCGTGACGTCGGGCTGTTCGCCTTCGCGCGTGGCACGGCGGAGCGTAAGCAGTCGCGCGTTCGGGTCGGCCCAGGCCTCGATCGACAGATCACCCGCCTGTTCATCGAACCAGTTGGTGTCGGCAAGCTCTGGCGTGATCATTTCAAGACCGTGACGAAAAACTGCGCTGCGCAGGCTGGGATAGCGACGCCGCAACGTCGCCAGAGTGCCCACGAACGCGGCCAGTTCGGTCGCCGTTCCATCATCCAGGCCGGACCAGTCCACCCAGGATGTTTCATTGTCCTGGCAATAGGCATTGTTGTTGCCGCGTTGGGTGCGGTTCATTTCATCGCCAGCCAGCAGCATCGGCACGCCGAAGGAGACGAACAGCGTCGCCAGCATGGCACGCGCCACCCGTTCGCGATTCAATGCAATGTCAGGATCGCTGGTTTCGCCTTCGACACCCCAATTGGCTGAAAGATTGTTGTCGGTGCCGTCGTTGTTGTTTTCGCCGTTCTTGATGTTGTGGCGCTGGGTGTAGCTGACCAGATCGTGCAACGTGAACCCGTCATGCGCGGTGACGAAATTAACCGACGCGGAGGGGCGGCGACGGCGATAGTCAAACAACTCCGGCGAGCCCATCAGGCGGCGTGCAATTTCCGGGCGCTGGCTATGATCGCCGCGCCAGAAGCGGCGCGTGCCATCGCGAAATTCAGCATTCCATTCCGAGAACCCGGGCGGATGATTACCGACCTGATAGCCGCCCGGCCCGAGATCCCACGGTTCGGAGATCAGCTTGAGTCTGGCGAGCGCCGGGTCCTGGCGGATTGCATCGAAGAAACCCGATCCTGGGTCGAACCCGGTTGCCTCACGGCCTAGAATGGTTCCGAGATCAAATCTGAATCCGTCGATCTGATACGCATCGGCCCAGTAGCGCAAACTGTCCATCACCATTTGCAGCACGCGCGGATGGCAGATGTTGAGCGTGTTGCCGCAGCCGGTGTCGTTGATGAAATACCGCTCCTGGCCGGGCATCAAGCGGTAATAGCTTGCGTTATCGAGGCCGCGCCAGCTCAGCGTCGGGCCCATTTCATTGCCCTCGCAGGTATGGTTGTAGACCACATCGAGAATGATCTCGATGCCCGCCTCGTGCAGGCGGCGCACGGCGGCGCGGATTTCGTGGCGCGCCTGCTCGGGATCGGCCAGATAGGCAGTCTGCGGCACAAAAAAGCCAAGGGTCGAATACCCCCAATAATTCGTCAGTTTGCGTTCGACCAGAAAGCGATCCTGCAGATAGGCGTGAACCGGCAACAACTCGATCGCGGTGATACCGAGATTGACCAGATGCTCGACAAGCGCCGGGTCCTGCAATGCGGCAAACGTGCCCCGGCGCTCGGGTGCGATGCCGGGATGGCACTTGGTGAGCCCACGCAGATGCGCCTCATAGATGATCGTTTCGCTCCAGCCGCGGCGTGGCCGGCGATGCTCGCCCCAGACGGCGGACGGATCGGTCACGATCGCTTTCGGCATCGCCAGCGCGCTGTCGCGCCGGTCGAACGACAAATCCGCACGGGCCGCGCCCACCCGATAGCCAAACAGCGTGTCGGACCAATGGATGTCACCGAACATCGCCTTCGCATAGGGATCGAGCAACAGCTTGTTCGGGTTGAACCGGTGGCCCTGCTCGGGCTGGTACGGGCCGTGCGCGCGAAACCCGTAGATCAGGCCTGGCAAGGCATCGGGCAGATAGCCGTGAAACACCTCATCAGTGCATTCGGGCAGATCGTAGCGGGCGATTTCACGCCGCCCACCGCGATCGAACAGGCATAGCTCGATGCGGTCGGCATTGGCGGAGAACACCGCGAAATTGACCCCCAGACCATCCCATGTGGCACCCAGCGGCTCGTTCGATCCGGCCGCGAGTTTTGCCGGCAATATCGCCATCAACGGTCCTGTCGCAGGATCAGCACCCCGAGCGGCGGCACAGTGAGCACCAATGAATACGCCATGCCGTGCGCCGGGCTCGCATCCGCCGTTGTGGTGCCGAGATTTCCAACATCCGAACCGCCATAGATCGCGGAATCACTGTTCAAACATTCGAGCCAACGGCCACCGGCCGGCACACCGACGCGGTAGGAATCGCGCGGCACCGGGGTAAAGTTGCAGAGCACGACGACGGATTGCGCGACATCGTCGGTCTGGCGAACCCAGGCGAAAATGCTCTGATCCCGATCATCACCGATCAGCCAGCGAAACCCGCTGGGATTGAAATCGGTGCTGTGCAACGCGGGCTCGGAGCGATAGACCCGGTTGAGATCGGCGAGCAGATGGCGGACGCCGTTATGCGCCGGCGTATCGGCTTCCTGCCAGGCCAGCGCGATATCGTGGTTCCACTCGCTCGACTGGCCGAACTCCTGGCCCATGAACAGCAGTTTTTTACCAGGCTGCGTCCACATGAACGCAAGATAGGCGCGCAGATTGGCGAATTTCTGCCAAGCATCACCTGGCATTTTCCCGAATAGGGAATGTTTGCCGTAGACGACCTCGTCATGCGAAATCGGCAGGACGAATTTTTCGGAAAACGCGTAGACCAAGCCGAACGTCATTTCATCATGATGGTAGCGGCGGTTGATCGGATCTTCTTCGATGTAGCGGAGCGTGTCGTGCATCCAGCCCATATTCCATTTGTGGCTGAAGCCGAGACCACCTTCGGCGACCGGTCGTGTTACCCCCGGCCATGCCGTGGATTCCTCGGCGATCAACATCGCACCGGGCGCATAATGTTCGATTGCACTCGCCAGTTCCTTGAGGAAATCGATCGCCTCGAGATTCTCGCGCCCGCCATAGCGGTTCGGAATCCATTCCCCCTCCTTGCGCGAATAATCGCGGTAGAGCATTGACGCGACGGCATCGACCCTGATGCCATCGACATGATAGCGATCGAGCCAGAACAGCGCGCTGGAGACCAGAAAGTTGCGCACTTCGATCCGGCCGAAATTATAGATCAGGGTATTCCAATCCTGATGAAATCCCTCGCGCGGATCTGCATGCTCATACAGCGGCGTCCCATCGAACTGCGCCAGGCCGAACGCATCGGTCGGGAAATGTGCCGGCACCCAGTCGAGAATCACGCCGACGCCAGCCAGATGGCAGCGATCGACGAAGGCAGCGAATTCGGCCGGCGTGCCGAGCGCCGGCATCGGTGCGAATTGCGACAGCGGCTGATAGCCCCAGGACCCGCCGAACGGATGCGCCATCACCGGCATAAACTCGATATGGGTGAACCCCATGCCGGCGGCGTAGGGGATCAGCTGGTCGGCCAACTCGCTCCATAGCAGCGGCCTGCCATCATCGTGGCGGCGCCATGAGGCGGCGTGAACCTCGTAGACCGATAACGCATTGTCAGCACGACCGTTTCGGTTTTTTAACCATGATTCATCATGCCACTCGAACGTCACGTTATCAGCGACGATCGAGGCGGTTTCAGGCGGGCCCTGCACCTGGCGCGCGAGCGGATCGGCCTTGAGCAGAATATCGCCGGATTTGGTGAGGATTTCGAATTTATAGAGCGTGCCGATTTCGACCGCCGGGATGAACAATTCCCAGATGCCGACATCGTAGCGCAGCCGCATCGGGTGGCGGCGCCCATCCCAGCCGTTAAACGCGCCAACCACGGAAACCCGCCGCGCGTTCGGCGCCCAGACCGCGAAGCGGATGCCGTCGATGCCATCGATCCGCGCGGGGATTGCGCCAAGGCAATCGGCAAGGCGAAGCTGACGACCCTCGCCGAGCAGATGAATGTCGAAATCGGTCAGGATCGGCGGGAAGCGATAGGGATCTTCGATGGTCTGGCTGGTCTCGCCCCAGTTGATCGCGAGCGTATAATCCGAACCCGACGCGAGCGTTCCCTGAAAAATACCGGCGGGGTGGATGCGCTCCATCGGTTCGGACCCTGCCGTGCCGACGAGGCGAACCTGATGGGCGCCCGGCTGGATGGTGGTGACGATACGCGCACCGTCGATACTATGCGGCCCGAGGCAGGCGAACGGGTCGGCATGCGTGGCATTGGCCAGCGCATCGAGTGTCGTGTCATCCCATGCTTGCATCTTGGGCTCCTGTCGTGATCTGGGCTGCCAGATTGGCAAGGCCGGTGAGCGGAATGATCAGCCAGGTGGGGCGGTTGGCCGATTCGTAGCAGATTTCGTATGCCGATTTCTCAATCAGGAACAAGGTCAGCAGATCATCCCACGCCGCTTCGGACAGCCATGGATGTGCCGCCGCTGCCGCTGTGGTGTGGTAGGCTTCCAGGAAGCTGGCGCTTGCATCTTTGACGAAGCGTTGCACCATCGCGTGGCTGCGCTCGCGCGCCCGCTCGGTTGAGGTCGGCACGGCGCGCTCTACCGAGGCTGCCGCGTAGTCGAACGAGCGCAACAGGCCAGCGACGTCGCGCAAGGCGGAGCCCTTGGCCCGACGCTCCGCCAGCGATTTGGCCGGCTCGCCCTCGAAATCGATCAGGTAGGCATCGCCCTGCGCTGCCAGGATCTGCCCGAGATGGAAATCACCATGGATGCGGGTTTTCAGCGTGCCAATGCCGGCGTTCGCGAGACCCGGCAACGCCGCCTCGAGCCTCTTCCGGGAGGCTGCCAGTTGATCGATCAGAGCGAGCGTATCGGCTGCGGCGAGCGGGCGGGCGCGTTCGAGCGCCGCAAACGCCGCCGCGAGCTGCTGCTTTGCCCCTTGCGTCCAGCGCGCAACGTCTCGTTCCGCCGCGGGTTCGGGGCGGAAATCCGGGGCCGTATCGGGCGTTGCGAGCGCTGCGTGCATCTCGGCCAGACGTCGCCCCATTGCCGCGGCAAACGGCAGGTAGCCCGCCAGCGCATCCGCTTCGCCGGCATCGTCGAGTTCCGCATGGATTGCGGTGTCCACCGCGCGGGTCAGCGTATCGAGGGTCCATTGCCACGCGTCGCCCTGGTTGCGCACGAAGCGCTGCGCCACGATCAGTGTATGACCCACGCCATCGGAATCCGTCCGCACGATCTCGCCGAGCAGGGCGGGGGTGTTGGCGTAGCCGGCATCGGTCAAAAACCGTGTCATCTCGGTTTCAGGATGAATGCCCCCCTCGATCCGCCGAAGGACTTTGATAATGGCCGTATCGCCGACGATCATCGAGCTGTTGGATTGTTCAGCCGAGAAGCGGCGGATTTCAGCGTCCTGCATGTCCGGCAAATCGTCGATCTGCGCGGTTGGCAGGAATTTTATCTCGCCGTCGCGCACCGCCAGAGTGGTGCGCGCCTTGAGACCCGCGATGATGTTGCGCGGCAGCGCATCGATCGCAAAAGCATCGGTCAGATAGCCGACCCGGCGATGATGGCGGATGCGCGCGAGCGCCAGTTGCTGCGCCATCGGGTTCGACGGTGCGTCGTCCCAACTCACGGCAAGCGGTACCTGATAGGTCTGTAACGTACCCCCGACCTCGACATTGACTTCCGCCAACAACAAGCCCGCGGTTTCACTACCGACGATGTCGGCGCGGCCCAGCGTTGCCGCGCTGATTTTCTGGTCCTTCGCCGCAAACCAGCGGCGGCGCGCCAAATAGTTCGGCAGGCTTTCGGTCTCCAGAATGGCGCGGGTTTCCGCATTCAGCAAATCGGACAATCCTTTGCGCATCACCAGTGTCGCGAATTCCGGCAGCGGCTCGGACGGCTGAATGCGCCAGCTCGGCAGTGCGGCTTCGGTGGCAAGGCTGAACCAGTAGAAGGCGTAGGGCGGCAAGGTCAGCATATACGGCAACTGCCCGACCGGCGGGAACGGTGAGCCGCCGACCAGATCGACCGGAATCCGGTGTTCGAAAGCTGACAGATCAAGCTCCACCGCCTGGGCGATGCGCGAAAGATTGTAGACACACAAAATCGTCTCATCGCGCCCATCCGAATCGGTAAATTCGCGCAGGTAGGCGAGGATTTTCCGATTGCCGGGATAGAGAAAACGCAAAGCGCCGCGTCCGAACGCACGATGGCGCTTGCGCACCGCGAGCATCCGTCGTGTCCAATTCAGCAGCGAGTGTTGATCGGCCGCCTGGGCTTCGACATTGAGCGCCTGATAACCATAGATCGGGTCCATGATGGGCGGCAGCACGAGTTGCGCGGGATCGACGCGGGAAAACCCGCCGTTGCGATCTGGTGACCATTGCATGGGCGTGCGTACCCCGTCGCGATCACCCAGATGGATGTTATCGCCCATACCAATTTCGTCACCGTAATAAATAACCGGTGTGCCGGGCATCGAAAACAGCAGGCCGTTCATCAATTCGATCCGGCGACGGTCATGCTCCAACAAGGGCGCAAGACGCCGGCGGATGCCGAGATTGAGGCGAGCGCGGCGATCGGCCGCATAGGTCTCCCACAAATAATCGCGCTCGGAATCGGTCACCATTTCAAGGGTGAGTTCATCGTGATTGCGCAGAAATATCGCCCATTGACAGGTTTCGAGAATCGCCGGCGTCTGGCGCATGATATCCGAAATCGGGAAGCGATCTTCCTGGGCGATCGCCATATACATCCGTGGCATCAGCGGGAAGTGGAACGACATGTGGCATTCATCGCCATCGCCGAAATATTGCTGGGCATCTTCGGGCCATTGATTGGCCTCTGCCAGCAGCATCCGGCCCGGCGCATGGGCATCCATCGCAGTCCGGATCTGCTTAAGAATCGCATGGGTCTCCGGCAGGTTTTCGTTATTCGTGCCTTCACGTTCGATCAGATACGGCACCGCGTCGAGTCGCAAGCCATCGACCCCGAGATCGAGCCAGAAGCGCATGACGCCGAGAACCTCCTGCAACACGCGGGGGTTGTCGAAATTCAGATCGGGCTGGTGACTGTAGAACCGATGCCAATAATAGGCACCGGCAACCGGGTCCCAGGTCCAATTGGATTTTTCGGTATCGAGAAAGATGATGCGCGTGCCGTCGTATTTCTGATCGGTATCCGACCATACGTAGTAATCCCGCGCAGCGGAGCCAGGCTTCGCCGCGCGCGCCTTTTGAAACCACGGGTGCTGGTCTGATGTGTGATTGATGACCAGTTCGGTGATGACGCGGATATCACGACGATGCGCCGCCTCGATCAGGCGTTTCAGATCGCTCAGCGTGCCGTATTCTTCGTGCACCGCGCGATAGGCGCTGATGTCGTAGCCATCGTCACGGCGCGGCGAAGGGTAGAACGGCAGCAGCCAGATCGCGGTCACCCCGAGTTCGGCAATATAGTCGAGCTTTTCCATCAAGCCGGCAAAGTCGCCGACACCATCATTGTTCTTGTCAAAGAAGGATTTGACGTGGACCTGATAGATCACCGCATCCTTGTACCATAGCGGATCAGCATCGCTGATCGATGGGGTCACGAATTTTCCGAGTTTTGTCATGCGCGCACCCGCCAGATGCAGTAAGGCAATTCATGTGGATCGAGGCTGACGATCTGGCGTTTGCCATGCCAGACGAAAGCGAAGTCGCGTGCGAGATCCTCCGCGTGAAGGTTGGCGTCGTCCGCGAGCCCGAAGTGCCATAGCGGCAACTCGATTTCGGCGGTCTGCAGGTTGAACGGATCAAGGCTGATCGCCGCGAGAACGACATTGCTGCGATCGGCGTTGGCCTTTTCGAAAAACAGCACCTGCTCGTTGGAGCACGGCAGAAACGTAATGCCGAGATGGCTTTGCAGCGCCGGGTTGTGACGGCGCATGCGGTTGAGCGCGGTGATCTCGGCGATGATGTTCCCGGGCCGGTGATGATCCCAGGCACGGAGCTGATATTTTTCGGAATCCAGATATTCTTCGCGCCCCGGCAGCGCTGCCGCTTCACACAACTCGAACCCGTTATAGACCCCCCACAGGCCGGACAGCGTCGCCGCAAGGGCTGCGCGCAGCAGGAAACCCGGCCGGCCGGATGATTGCAGGAACACCGGGTTGATATCCGGCGTATTCACAAAGAAATGCGGCCGGAAAAACGCGCTCGGCGCCGTGGTTGTCAATTCAACCAAGTACGCGCGCAGTTCAGCAGCCGTATTGCGCCAGGTGAAATAGGTATAGGATTGTGAAAAGCCGAGTTTGGCCAGCCGGTACATCAATTTGGGCTTGGTGAACGCTTCCGCGAGAAACATCACCTCCGGATTGCGCGCGCGGATATCGCCGATCATCCATTCCCAGAACGGCAAGGGCTTGGTGTGCGGATTATCCACCCGGAAAATACGCACGCCCTGCTTGACCCAGAAGGCCACCACATCGCGCAACGCGATCCAGAGCGAGGGCATCGCGCCCTCGGCATAGAAATCGACGTTGACGATATCCTCATATTTCTTCGGTGGATTTTCGGCATAGCGAATCGTGCCATCCGGCCGCCAGTCGAACCATTCGGGATGCTCGCGCAACCACGGATGATCCGGCGCGCACTGAATTGCGAAATCGAGCGCGATTTCGATCCCGTGCGCGGCTGCGGCATCGATCAAGCGACGAAAATCATCGAAATCACCAAGTTCCGGATGAATTTCGGTATGACCGCCTTCGGCCGAGCCGATTGCATACGGGCTGCCAGGGTCGGTGTCGCTCGGCGTCAGGCTGTTGTTGCGACCTTTGCGATTCTTGCGGCCGATTGGGTGAATCGGCGGGAAATACAGCACATCGAACCCCATCGCGCGAATGCGCGGCAGTTGGCCGATGACATCGTCGAACGTGCCGTGCCGCGATTCCGAACCACTTTGGCTGCGGGGGAAAACCTCATACCAGTTGGCGAAACCGGCACGTGTCCGTTCGGCATCGATCGGCAGCGGCGGATCGAGCCGCAGCAGGGCGTGCCGCTGCTCGGCCTCGCGCATCAAGGCGATCGTGGCGGGATCGGTCAGCAAGGACAGAAATTCGTGCTCGGGCTGGTCGCGCAGCGCCGCAAGCAAGGCACTCACCGCGGCGCGCTGTGCTTCATCGGTCCCGTTCACGCACGAGCTGGCCGTAGCCTCGACAAGGTTCGTCCCCTCGATCAGCTCGAGCGCGATCGGCACACCGGCTGCGTGTTTCTTGGTGATTTCGTCGACGAATGCGCCAAACCGGTCGATCCAGGTTTCGATCGTGACCTGGTAGCGGCCCAACCGTTCAAGCTGAAATCTTGCGGCCCAGCGGTCGTTCACCACCAGCGCCATCGGGGCCCGCTGCCATTGCGTTTCGTCGGCCGCACGCCAGAGCAAATCAGCCGCGAGCTTGCCGTGGCCATCGCAGATCAGGTCGGCTTCGAACGTAACATGTTCACCAACGATGCGCTTGACCGGAAACCGCCCTGCCTCGATCGAAGGGGAGGCTGCCTCGATGGCGATGCGCGGTGCTTTGACCGCAGCTTTGGCCGGCGTCAGTTCGCTTGCCGCCCTGGTGATCACGCGTGGCGCCGCAATCTGCATGATGAGGGCGCCAGTTTCGTCGATCTGGTGCACCGGCGCGCCAGTACCGCCGAACGCTGCTCCAAGCCAGGTGCGAAGCAGAGATTCAGAAACCGTCTGCCCGGGTGCCGCGAGCGCGAGCGCGATACCCCCGGCCCCGGCGTCGACACGGGCAAACAAGGCGACCGATGCCGCAGGCGGAGACCGCAGCATGGCCGGCGCTTCGAACAGTGCACGATGCTGTTGGCGCAGCGCATTCAGGTGCTTGATGTGCTCAGCCTGTATCGGCTGCGGCTCGGCGTTCAGCATCCAGAGATTGCCGAGAAAACCGGCAAGGCTGATCGCCCGATCTGACGGCACCCGCCCCTCGCCCGCCGGCACGGTGAGCGTCGCGACCGGTGCGATTGCGGAGGCCCGATCGAGATCATCGGCGATCCAAGAACCCACACCATCCCACCAGCAGGATGAGGACAGCGCATAATCAAAGCCGCAACCCACGAGCGCTGCCATTGCAGGGGCGGGCGCACCAAGACAATCCGCGACGAAACAGCAAGTCCGGTTGCGCTGCTTCGCGGCGGCAATCAGCCTCATCCATACCCCCGCCGGCACACGATGCGCGGAATCGCAGCGAAACCCGTCGATGCCGAGCGCCTGCCACGCGGCAATCCGCTCATCCCACCAATCGGTCACCGCATCGGTATCCGACAGCAGGCGGAACGCCGCACCATCATTGGCATGCACGAACCAGTCCGGGTGTTGCAGCGTCAATGGCGCCGCGGGCGCAACGCGATCGAGGCAAATGTCGAGCACGACCGACAGATTTTGCCCATGCGCGGCCTCAGCAAGGCTGTGCAGGGCGGCATCCGCATCGCCACCGTCAAATTGTTCGTGGAGCCGGGCATGGTCGATGATGTTGTAGCGATGCGAGGAACCATCCGTCGCGAAGGGCGATGCGATGGCGACGGCATCGAATCCCAGTGATGCCGCAAACTCTATCTGTTGGGTCCATCGCTGACGTTCGATCGCTACGGGATCAAAATAATATGCCGCGGTCGGCACCGGCCGGGTCGGTGCAACGGGAAATTCGGACGACTTCCGGGATGCCGGCTCGGTCGCGCTGATCAGTGCGGCTTGGTCATCCATGCTGGACAGTCTCCGTGCAACCGGTTCCGGTCGGATTTCATTCAATTTCAGCGCCGTTCACGACGATGATACAGGCCGCCAAGGGCCGAGACCCGGTGCATCGACACCGCACATAACACCCTTCCCGACCTGCCCAGCCGATGTGGGCAGGTTCGCCGGGATGTTCAAGTCAGGATTGATGAGCCGCACTCACGCGCACCCGCACATTGCGGATCAGATACGAAAAGCCCGGCGCGTCGACCAAGGGGCCGCTCGTTCCAATTGGGCCGCCAGGCGCAACAAGGTCGTTTCGGCGCCGAAGCGCGCAACGAACTGCACGCCAACCGGCAGGCCATCCGGCCCCTGGTGCAGCGGCACCGACATGGCGGGCACGAAAGTCAGGTTGGCCAGCTGGGTGAAAGGCGTGCGTTCGAGATTCTTGAACGAAAGCTCATCGACAATACCGGATTTCAGCAGCGCGCGGCCCGCACCCAGCCGATCGATCACCGTAGACAACAGCTGTACCGGGCGCGGCGTGTCGAGCGCGCCGATGCGAGCGGGGCCGAGCGCCGTCGTCGGGGTCAGGAACAGATCGTAGTGCGCGTGGAACTCACCCAGAGCGCGGGCAAAACCGTTCCAATGCGCCCGCAGTTCGACGAAAGCACCGGCCGACATCGCCCGGCCGAGCAAAGCCAGCGCCCTGGTATCGGGGTGGAACGACGATGCCGCACACAAGGTTTCGCGGCGGATCCGCGCGGTCATGGCAGCAACATGGCCGAAATACAGCCCCATGTAACAGCGCGCAAGCAACCCACCATCGATCGACGGCTCCGCCTCCTCGACGTGATGGCCGAGCGATTCCAGCAGAACGGCGGTCTTGTGAACCGCCTCGATCATCTCCGAACCAACGCGGCCACCGACCGGCGAGCGGACGGAAAGCCCGATCCGCAGCCGGCCGGGATCGTGGTCAAGTTCCGCTGCAAAGGGACGCTCCGGCTGGGTGATCACGAACGGATCGCCCGGCTCGGCACCGGCCAGGACATCGAGCATCGCTGCGGAATCGCGCACGGACCGGGTCAGAACATGGGTACACACCGCCCCCTCCCACCCCTCGCCCAGCACCGGCCCTTCGGAAACCCGGCCGCGCGAGGGTTTGAGGCCGAACAACCCACAATAGGCCGCTGGAATCCGGATCGACCCGCCCCCGTCCGAAGCGCCGGCCATCGGCACATAGCCGGCCGCAACCGCCGCCGCCGCCCCGCCGGACGAACCGCCCGGGGTGTGATCGAGATTCCAAGGGTTGCGCGTGGCACCGTGCAGCATGGTCTCGGTGGTGGCCTTCAGCCCCAATTCCGGCGTCGTGGTCGCACCGATGATCACGAGGCCCGCGCGCCGGCAGCGCTCAACGTAAGCGGATGTCGTCTTCGCGACATGATCCTTCAGGGGCAATGCCCCCATCGTCATGCGCGCGCCGGCGTACTCCTGAAAAATATCCTTGAGCAGAAACGGCACGCCCGCAAACGGCCCCGCGATGGGCCCGGCACTCTGTTCCCGCCCGCGCTCACGCAGATCGACCGCGATGGCGTTGATCCGCGGCTCCGCCGCATCGATCCGCGCAAGGGTCGCGTCCAGCACTTCCACCGCTGACAGGCTGCCATCCGCAATCAACGCCGCAAGGCCGGTGGCATCGTAATCCTGCAACGCGACGGTCATGCGGCGCCTCCTACAGCGAGAGTTTGAGCTTCGCCCCCAATTCGCCGATAATCCCCCGGCGGAACGCGAGCACGCAGGCGATGAAGATCACGCCTTGGATCACGGTAACCCAATCGCTGAAACCCGCCAGGTAATATTGCATCGCGATGATGATCGCAGCCCCGATCAAGGGACCGTACACCGTGCCGATACCGCCCACCAGCACCATCAGCACCACGATACCGGATGTCGAATTACTGACATCGGACAAGGTCGCAATCCCCATCACCAGCGCCTTCATCGCGCCAGCAACCCCGGCCAGCACCGCGGCCAGGATGAAGATGATCCATTTATACTGCTCGACCTTGTAGCCGAGCGAGATCGCGCGGTTCTCGTTCTCGCGGATCGCCTTGACCACCTGACCGAACGGCGAATGGATCACCCGGTGCACGAAGATGAAGCCGATCAGGAAAACGGCCAGTACCAGCCAGTACATCTGCAAATCATGCCCGAGCGGCAACGCACCGAATAACCGGCCGCGGTGAATGTTCTGAATGCCGTTTTCCCCGCCGGTAAACGACGTATCCTGGACCGCGAAAAACTCCACCAGCTGCGCGAGCGCGAGCGTGACCATCGCGAAATAGATCGTCTGCCGGCGGATCGACAGCCAGCCGAACACCACGCCGATCGCCCCGCCCACCAAACCGCCGAGCAGAATTCCCACCTCGGGCGTCAAATGCAGCGTCTGCACACTATAGCCAGCAATATAGCCGCCCATGCCAAAATAAGCGGCCTGGCCGAGTGAGAGCAGCCCGGTATAGCCCATCAACAAATTAGCGCCCATCGCGAACAAGGCAAAGCACATCACCTGCATCACGAAAATCGGATAGGCAATGAACGGGGCGATGATCAACACCACCAGCATGACAACGAACCCGATCGCCTGCGCGCGCGTGAACCCGAACATCACGCCACCCGGCCGAACAGCCCGGCTGGTCGGGCCAGCAGCACCACCGCCATCACCGCAAAAACGACGACCGATGATGCCGCCGGATAAAACACCTCGGTGAACCCTTGAATGATGCCAAGGCCGAATCCGGTCAGGATCGCCCCGCCGATCGACCCCATCCCGCCGATCACCACCACCGCGAACACCGTGTTGATCAGGCTGGTCCCCATGCCCGGATTGACCGAATACAGCGGCGCCGCCAGCACGCCCGCCAAGCCCGCCAGCGCCACCCCGCCCGCGAAGGTCAATGAAATCAAACGCGGCACGTTGACTCCGAACGACTGCACCAGCGCCGGGTTTTCTGTCGCCGCACGCAGCAGCGCCCCGAGCGGGGTTTTTTCAATGGTGAACCACACGCCAAAACAGATCACGATCGCTGCGAACACCACAAACGCCCGATACACCGGCAGATACATGAATCCCAGGTTCAACGTGCCCGACAATATGTTCGGCCCATCGTACGAGACGCCCGAACTGCCGAAGGCGTTGGTGAAAATCCCCTCCAACACCAGCGCCAATCCGAACGTCAGCAACAATCCATACAGAATATCGAGTTTATAGGTGAAGCGGATCAGCGTGCGCTCGATCAGCAACCCGAACGCCCCCACCATCACCGGTGCAACGACCAGCGCCGGCCAGAACCCGATACCCAGATAATGCAGCAGCCCCCAGGTGACGAACGCACCGACCATGAACAAGGCGCCATGGGCGAAATTGATCACGTTCAACAATCCGAAAATGATCGCAAGCCCGAGTGACAGCATCGCATAGAACGACCCGTTGATGATCCCCAGCAACAACTGCCCGAACAACAACGGCGCTGGTTTTCCGAGAATCATCATCATGGCGCGGGCGATATCCTGTCAGGGAAAGTATAGGGTAGCGCTTCTTTTTTGAAAAAAAAGAAGCAAAAAACTTTTGACCGTTTGGTGCGGTGCCGGTTCGCCGGCATCACATCAGGTCTTGATCAGCGGGCACCCTTCCGCCGCCATCGGCATAAACGCCTGGTCTGCCGGGGTCGTTGCGAGCAGATCGTAGTAATCCCACGGCCCCTTGCTCTCTGCCGGCGTCTTCACCCGGAACAGATACGCGTTGCACATGAACCTGCCGTCCTCACGGATCGAGGCCTTGCCATAAGCGTCGTCATCCGTCGGCATTTTCTTCATCTGCGCGACCACAGCGGCGCCGTTCTTCACATCCGCCATATTGTTCATCGCCTCGACCGCCTTCATGAAATGCAGCACGCCGGAATAGCAACCGGCCTGTCCCATTGAAGGATAATTATTCGGCGTGCGCGGTTTGACCCGCGCCATGAACGCGCGCGTACGATCGTTCATGTTCCAATAGAAGCTCTCGGTCAGCGTCAGCCCCTGCGCGATATCGAGCCCCATGCCATGCACGTCGTTGATAAAGACCAGCAGGCCGGCAATCTTCATTGTCTTGTTGATGCCAAACTGATGCGCCTGCTTCACCAGATTGACGGTATCCTTGCCCGCACTGGCGAGGCCGAGCACATCCGCGCCCGACGATTGCGCCTGGATCAGGAAGGATGAAAAATCGGTCGTCTGCGGAAACGGGAAATTGACGTTGCCCATCTCCTGGCCGCCCATCTGCTTGACAACTGCCGCCGTCTGATCGTGCAGCAGATGTCCGAACGCGTAATCCGCGGTGATGAAAAACCACTTCTTGCCGCCACCCTTGACCATCGCGCCACCCGTGGAGTGCGAGAGCATATAGGTGTCATACGTCCAGTGCACGGTCTGCGCATTACAGAACTTGCCGGTAATTTCCGAAGACGCGGAATTAGTGTTGATATACGCGCGGTTCTTGTCATGCGCGACACCTTCGATCGCGATGCCGATTGCCGAATTCGGCACGTCGATCACCAGATCGACACCCTGATCATAAAACCGTTGGGCGAGCGCAGTGCCGACCGCCGGGCTCTCCTGATGATCGCCTTGCAGCACCGTGACATCGTAGCCCTTGTCCTTGGCACCAAAATCGGCCAGCGCTTGATGGACGCAGGCAACCGAGGTCGGCCCGCCGATGTCGCGATAAGGGCCTGAAAAATCGCTGATGACCGCGATTTTGAGTGACTTGCTGGCAGCACGGGCGCGTCCGAACGGCAAAGCAGCGGCGGCAACGCCGGTAGCGGCGGTGCCGAGCAGGGTACGTCTGGAAATCGTCATGAAAGTTCCTCCGGTTTATATTCAGATGCCGAGACGGCGATGCAACCCCTCGGCGCGAGCAGGCAGTTCGTGATTCGGGATCATGTCGACCACCTGGCCGTGCTCGACCAGATAGTGACGATCCGCCAGTTTGGACGCAAAACGGAAGTTCTGTTCGACCAGCAAGACAGTAAATCCGCGCCGCTTGATCTCGAGAATCATCTGACCAATCTGTTGCACGATCACCGGCGCCAAACCCTCGGTCGGTTCATCGAGCAGCAGCAGCTTTGCCCCGGTCCGCAAAATGCGCGCAATCGCCAGCATCTGCTGCTCACCGCCCGATAATTTGGTACCAGGACTCTTCGCCCGTTCGGCAAGATTGGGAAACAGCACGTGAATATCGGCAACACTCATGCCGCCAGGAGCCACCACCGGCGGCAGCATCAGATTCTCGGCGACACTCAATCCCGCAAAAATCCCGCGATCCTCCGGGCAAAACCCGATGCCAGCGCGACCGACGATATCGGGCCGTGCGGCGATCAGTTCGGCACCGCGAAACCGAACGCTGCCGGTGCGCTTCTGGATCAACCCCATGATCGATTTAAGCGTGGTCGACTTACCGGCACCGTTACGGCCCAGCAAGGTCACGCATTCACCCTCACGCACCTCGAAACTCATGCCATGCAGAACGTGGCTCTCATCGTACCAGGCGTTCAGCCCGCTGACCTCAAGCATCGGCGTGATCCGATCCCAGATATGCCGTCACCACCGCCTCGTTGGCGGATACACTTTCGTAGTCACCTTCGGCCAGAACACGTCCGCGAGCCAGCACCGTGATCCGATCCGACAGTCCGGACACGACTGACAGATTATGCTCGACCATCAAAATCGTACGCCCGCCGCGAATTTGCCTGATCAACGCAACAATGCGCGCAACATCCGATTCGGTCATACCCGCCGTTGGTTCATCAAGCAGCATCAACCGCGGGTCCAACGCCAGCGTCGTTGCAATTTCGAGAGCGCGCTTGCGCCCGTATGAAAGCTCGGCTGCCGGAACGTCTACACTATCCGAAAGGCCGACGTCGTGAAGAAGTTCATGCGCGCGGTCGTTGTACTGCGTCAGCACACGCTCGCCGCGCCAGAAGTCAAAATTGCCGCCGCGTGCGCGCGCCAAAGCAATCCGAACGTTCTCCAACGCCGTCATATGACCGAACACAGCGGAAATCTGAAAGCTCCGCACCATACCCCGCCGCGCCACCGCCGCCGGCGACAACGAGGTGATGTCCTCACCCTCGAAACTGATGCTGCCGGAACTCGGCGCCAGAAATTTCGACAGAAGATTGAAACACGTCGTCTTGCCCGCCCCGTTCGGGCCAATCAGGGCATGAATACTGTCTTTTTCAACTGAAAGATCGACATCCTGGACGGCCATGAAGCCGCGAAAACCTTTGGATAAACCACGCGCCTGCAGGATGTACTCGCTCATTTCCCCAATCCGGCGCAACACATGACAGCGCCATAATTTATTGTTCATGAATGTGACATACCGAGAGATGTGGCGCAATCCCTGGACACCACCATTCAAAGGATCACGCCAGTATCCGATACCAGTTTGACCCAATATGGTGCACGTGCGCTGTCCAGGGACGGACCGCATACGGCAAACTCATATAATTACGATAACGATACAATTCACCTCTGAGGCAAGCCTTTGCCGAAGCCTGCCTCAGATGCGCCCCGTCAAACCTTCAGGATCAGCTTGCCAAAATTCTCGCCGGTGAACAGCTTCTGCAAGGTTTCCGGGAAGGTCTCAATCCCGTCGACGATATCCTCGCGACTTTTCAGCCTGCCGTCCTTCATCCAGCCTGCCATCGCGCGCGCGCCTTCCGGATAGCGGTCAGCGTAGTCAAATACAATCATGCCTTGCATCCGCGCCCGGTTGACCAGCAATGCCAGGTAGTTCGACGGCCCCTTGACCGGTGTCGTATTATTATATTGCGAAATTGCACCACAAATCACGATCCGCGCGCGAAGATTGATCTGCGCCAGGCAGTCATCCAGAATCTGACCACCGACGTTATCGAAATACACGTCGATGCCTTTGGGGCAGAGCTCCCGGAGCTTGGCCGGCACGCTGTCCGATTTGTAATCGATCGCGCCGTCAAACCTGAGTTCATCGACAATATAACGGCATTTTTCCGCACCACCGGCGATGCCGACCACGTGGCAACCCTGAATTTTCGCGATCTGCCCGACCAACGCGCCGACCGCGCCGGCCGCGCCGGACACCACCACCGTCTCGCCGGATTTTGGCTCGCCGACCACCAGCAACCCAAAATACGCCGTCATGCCCGGCATACCGAGTGCGGAGATGAACAAAGGCTTGGGCGCCAGGCTGGCATCGACCTTGATACAGCCCTCGGCTGCCAGCGTCGCAACCGTCTGGATCCCGAGCGCTCCGGTCACGACATCGCCGGGTACGAAGCCGTCAGCCTTGCTCTCGATGATGGTGCCAACACCACCGGCGCGCATCACGTCGCCTAGTTTGACGGGTGCGATGTACGATTTACCCTCGTTCATCCATCCGCGCATCGCCGGGTCGAGCGATAGATATTCGACCCCGACCATGATTTCCCCAGCCTCGGGTGCGCGCGCAGGCTCGGTGCGGAACTCGAAATCTTCGCGCTTGACGTGCCCGACCGGACGACGGATCAGGCGAAACTGCCGGTTTTCTGGTTGGCTCATGGCATTGCTCCTCGTTTGAGCGACACGGTACGGGTTGCAGCCGCAAGGAGCAAGCCGCCGCTGTCGGCGATCAGATTTCGTTGCAGCACCCGCGCCATGGGTCTTGAACTCAATCATGAATTCGCAGATTGAAGGTCTGTCGATCTCAGGGGAGCCCAACCATGCCTGCCAACGCAAAGAATCTCATCGAATCATACTATGCTGCGTTCAATGCGGGCCAGCCCCAGGCGATGCTCGATCTGCTCAGCCGGGACGTCGTCCACGACATCAACCAGGGTAAGCGCGAAATCGGCAAGGATGCCTTCGCGGCCTTTCTCGATCACATGAACATTTCGTATCGGGAACGGCTGACCGATATCGTGGTGATGCCCGCCGCCGATGGGACGCGCGCCGCCGCCGAATTCATCGTGCATGGCGCGTATCTGCGCACCGATCCTGGCCTGCCCGAAGCCCACGGCCAAAATTACGTGCTCCCCGCCGGTGCCTTTTTCGAAATCCGGGACGGGCTGATCACACGCGTGACCAACTATTACAATCTCGAGAACTGGCTCAATCAAGTCGGCGCCAAATGAACTCTCCGGTGTTGACCACAGCGCGACTATGCTTGGTTCCCGTCACGCTTGATGACGCTGATTTCATTCAGGCCGAGTTTCCCCACTGGGACATCGTGAAATTCATGAATACCCGCGTGCCCTGGCCCTACCCGGCTGACGGGGCACGGCTGTTTCTGCATGATCTTCTACTGCCGCAGATTGCCCGCGGCGAGGCCTATGCGTGGAGTATCCGGCTGCGCACCGCACCTGACAGCAGGGTCGGCTTGATCAACCTTCGGATCGGTTCGACCGAGAACCGCGGCTTCTGGATCGCGCGCGCCCATCAAGGCCAGGGCTTCGCGAGCGAAGCGGCAGACGCCGTCACCGAATTTTATTTCAACACGCTCGATCAGCCCGTTTTGCGCGTCTCCAAGGCAGTCGCCAACATCGCGTCATCCCGCCTGTCGGCACGCCAGGGCATGCGCGTGATCGCCAGGGGCGAGACGGATTACGTCGCCGGCCGCCATCCATCCGAAACCTGGGCGATCACCCAGGATGAGTGGCGCGCCCAGAATTCGTCATGAATTTGTAAACATTCAAGTCCTGTCATCAGAGTTTCATTAGGTGAGACGCGGTCAGATCGCGTAACGAGCGCGCATGACAGCACCGGCCGCGATTACACGCTATCGCAGCGTGTTCATCTCCGACACTCATCTCGGCACGCGTGGCTGCCGGGCTGATTTTCTAGCCGATTTTCTAAGGCGGAATACAGCCGATCACATATATTTGGTCGGCGACATCATCGATGGTTGGCGCCTCAAGCGCGGCTGGTATTGGGACAGTCATCATGACGATGTCCTGACATCCATTCTACGCCACGCCAGGAACGGTTCGAAAATCATCTACGTGCCCGGCAATCACGACGAAGTGGTCCGCCGCTTCCTGCCGCTGGGGCTGGAAATGGCAGGCGTCACCTTCCAGGCCGAAGCCGAACACATCACCGCGGCCGGCCAACGGCTTTTGATTACGCATGGCGATCAGTTCGACTCGGTCGTGTGCTACGCTAAAACCCTCGCGCTACTCGGCGACTGGGCCTACACCGCCGCTCTGGTGCTGAACCGTTACTTCAACATGGCCCGATCCTACCTGGGCTACCCGTATTGGTCGCTGTCGGCCTATCTCAAGCGGCAGGTCAAGGAAGCCGTGAAGGCGATCGATCGGTTCGAGACGGCTCTCGCGGCCGATGCCCGGGGCCGTGGCTTCGATGGCGTGGTGTGCGGCCACATCCACCACCCCGAAATGCGCATGGTGGACGGGGTGTTATACATCAACGATGGCGATTGGGTGGAAAGCTGCACCGCCCTGGTCGAACATTGGGATGGCCGGCTTGAACTGCTGGACTGGGCGGTGTTGAACAAGCTGTCGTTCCTGGCGCCGCGCAAGGCCGTCGCCGTGCAAGGCGCGTTGGATGCGGCGCCTGCCTGAGACATCCCGCATCCTGATCGTCACCGACGCATGGCACAGCCAGGTCAACGGCGTAGTGCGGACGCTGTCAATGCTGACCGGGCAGCTTGAGCGGCTCGGCCAGCGCGTGTTGGTCGTCGGCCCGGATCGCTTCCATACCCTGCCCTGCCCCAGCTATCCCGAAGTCAGATTGTCGCTGTTTCCGCGCCGGCGCATGGCGCGCCTGTTCGATGAGTTCCGGCCGGATGCTCTGCATATCGCAACCGAAGGCCCGCTCGGCATCGCCGCCTCTCGCCTGGCACGCCGCGTCGGCTGGCAATTCACCACGGCATACCACACCCGCTTCCCCGATTATCTGGCCGCGCGCACCGCATTGCCACATCGCGTTGTCTATGCCTGGCTGCGCCGCTTTCACGGTCGTGGCTCGGGCACCATGGTCGCAACACGATCGCTAGCGGCTGAACTGCGCGAGCATGGTTTCGCGAACACATTGTTATGGTCGCGCGGCGTCGATGCCACCCTGTTCCACCCCGACCGCGCCACCACCCTGCCCTATCCCGGCCCGATCTTTCTATCAGTTGGGCGGTTGGCGGTCGAAAAGAACCTGACGGCGTTTCTCGACCTTGATCTGCCCGGTACCAAGCTGATCGTCGGCGATGGTCCTGAACGCAATTGGCTGGAACGGCGCTACGCCGGCGAACGCACGATCTTTCTTGGGCCCCGCCAGGGCGCCGAACTTGCCAGCCTGTTCGCGAGTGCGGATGTCTTCGTGTTTCCCAGCCGCACCGATACGTTCGGCCTGGTCGTGCTCGAAGCGCTCGCCGCGGGCACGCCGGTTGCGGCATTTCCGGTCTGCGGCCCCAGCGATATTTTTGGCGGCGTGCTCCCGCGCGTCGGCGTACTCAACAATGATTTGCGCGCGGCCTCGTTGGCGGCACTGACGATCGATCGTCAGGATTGCCGCCGCTTCGCCGAGCAATTCTCGTGGGAGGCCTGCGCCACCCTGTTCATGAAAAATCTGGTCCCGGTCAAACCGAATTGATGCACCCGAGAGCCAAAGCTCCCGGGCAACATCATGGTACCGACTCCGCGTTACGCCAGCCGATACGTAAACGTGGGTTAGGCGGCGACCGCCTTCGCCGCCTCGACCACCGCGGCAAAACCGGCCGGATCATCGAACGCCATTGCCGAAAGCACCTTGCGGTCCAGTTCGATATTCGCGGTTTTCAGCGCCGCGATGAACTGGCTGTAGGTCATGCCGTGCTCGCGAACCGCCGCGTTGATCCGCTGGATCCACAGCGCGCGGAACTCGCGCTTCTTAACCCGGCGATCGCGATACGCGTACTGAAGCGACTTTTCGAGCCGTTCGAGCGCAATCCGATAGCTGGTCGACGAACGGCCGACGAAGCCCTTCGACTGTTTGAGAACTTTTTTGTGCCGTGCGTGGGTGGTTACACCCCGTTTGACGCGTGCCATGATGCGTTTTCCTTAACCGAGACCGTAGGGAGCCCATTGCTTGACGGTTTTGCCGTCCTGCTCGGGCAGCGCCATCGTGCCACGATTGGTGCGCTTCATTTTGGTGGAACGATTGATCAGGCCGTGGCGCTTGTTGCCATGGCCGCACAGAACTTTGCCGGTCGCGGTAATCTTGAACCGCTTTTTGACCGACGACTTGGTCTTCATTTTCGGCATTTTCATCTCCTTCAAGTCCATGCCCGGAGCCGCTCGACTCCGGGTGCGCGTTGTGCGGCCGGGCATGCCAAAACGCCCGGGCTCGCGACAGGATCGCGCTGGAGTGCGGCGTATAGGCACATTGCACGGCCAATGCAACCGGTCGCATTTCGCTTGCACGTCGGCTCATATGCCGGCGCAAAACGATCGAAAGCATCAATTTTTTAATTTTTGCCGGGTGCAAGATAAATCAACGTGAGGTAGTGTGACGTGGATCGTCTGTGGCGAACGATGGGCCGGGGGCGAATTGAAAAAGGGCAAAAGAATGGCGGTACGGCTTGATACGGATGTTGTCGGCAAGGAAGCAGCCCGTCGCGTCCTGCCAGCGCGACCCGGTCGCGTGATTCTAGGATTTCTCGATCGCATCGAAGACGCGTCATTAGCCGGCTGGGCAGTCGACCCGATGGCCGCGGATCGCACCCTGACCATGCGCGTGATGGTCGACGGCCAGATTGCTGACGTGATCAAATGTGATGTCAATCGGCCCGATACCGCGCCGCTCAACCTGCCATCGACCCGTGTTGGATTTGATTACGCCATTCCCCCCCGTTTTCAGGATGGGTTGCGCCACGTCCTGTCTTTTGCAACGCTGGATGGCGACCGCATCCAGTTGCCCGGCCGCGGCGGCCTTATCCTGCCGGAGCTGCATTTCTGCCTGACCCGCCGCACCCATATCGATGGCGTGCTCGATGGGCTGATCGACGGCATGATACAGGGTTGGGCCCTGCGGGTCGACGAGCGCACCAACGCCAAGACCGGCGGCATCCGGGTGCTGATTTCCACCAAAGGTCAACCGCTCGCCGAACTGCAGGCCAACGAGTTCCGCGCCGATGTCGCCGAAGCGTTGGGTGCCGACCCAGCCTGCGGCTTCTCCTATGCGCTGCCGCCGGAACTGCGGAACGGCAAGAGCATCGTCCTCGATTTCCATGCGATGCCGGACCGCATCCTGTTGCGTGGCAGCCCGATGGAAATAGCGATCCCGACTGAGGCCGAGCGCACGCGCCTTGCCAATCTGATCGACCGGGCTGATGAATTGTTCCGCTACGCCTATCATCTGCGACGCGAACTCAAGGCTGCCATGCCTGCGGAACGGCTGACACTTGGCAGTTATGCGTCCTGGGTCCGCCAAAGCCAGCCGCTGATCGTGCAGCGCGCCACCGCGCGATACGGTGCCGTCCTCGATGCCCCGCTGGTCTCGGTACTCTGCCCGGTTTTTCGGCCCAATCAGGGTGAATTTCTCGCCGCGGTCGATTCGGTGCGCGCCCAGACCTATCAGAACTGGGAATTGATCCTGGTCGATGATGCCAGCCGGGATGAAACGCTGAGCGAAACGCTCGAACGGCTCGGCAGCGTCGACCAACGGATCAAAGTGGTCGTCCTACCTAAAAACGTCGGCATCGCCGCGGCCACCAACCAGGCCCTCGCCGCAGCCAGCGGCCCGCTGGTCGCATTTTTCGACCACGACGACGTGTTGGAACCCTGCGCGCTCGGTGTCATGCTCCGGGCCCGATCCGCAACCGGTGCGCGGTTGCTCTATTCGGACGAAGACAAGATCGACCGCAACGGTCAGGTCTCCGAGCCCAACTTCAAACCCGATTTCAATTACCGTTTCCTGCTCGACCTGAACTACATCTGCCACCTGGTCGTCGCCGAAACCGCGCTGGTGCGCGAGGTCGGCGGCCTCGACCCGCGGTTCGACGGTGCACAGGACCACGATTTGTTGCTCCGTATGAGCGAGCGCCTGCTGCCGCACGAGATCCATCACGTCGCAGAAATTCTCTACCATTGGCGTATTACACCGGCATCGACCGCCGGTGGCGCCGCCGCCAAGCCCCGCGCCGCCCTCGCCGGCGAGGTGGCGGTCGCCGAACACCTCAAACGGCGTAATCTACCCGCGAAAGTCGAGCGGCGCGGCGCGCTGACCTGTTACCGCACGAGCTTCGCGCTCGATGCCGACCCAGGCATCTCGATCCTAATTCCGTTTCGAAACCATATCGACCTGACCCGCCAATGCGTCGAAGCGATCCGTGCCCAATCCGAAGGCCTGACGATCGAAATTCTCCTACTTGACAATTGGTCCCAGGGTGCCGAAGCTGAGGCGTTCTGCACCGAACAAGGCAACTACCTGGATACTAAAATCCTGCGTATCGCCGAGCCCTTCAATTATTCCCTGATCAACAATCGCGGCGTGGCCGCCGCATCGCACCCGTTCCTGCTGTTCATGAACAACGACGTGATCGTGAACGATCCGGATTGGTTACGCACCATGCTGAACGAAGCTCTCGCAGACCCGCAGGTTGGCGCGGTCGGCGCAAAGCTGCTCTACCCGAACGGCACAATCCAGCACGCCGGCGTGGTGCTCGGGGTCGGTGGCGTTGCCGACCATGCGTTTCGCGGCCTGTCCGGCGCCGCCCCCGGTTATATTGCCCACGCGATCGCGGCACGCGAGGTCGCGGCAGTCACCGCCGCCTGCATGCTGGTCCGGCGCAGCGCGTTCGAAGCCGCCGGCGGATTCGACGAGGCGGAACTTGGGGTCGCGTTCAACGACGTCGATCTTTGCATCAAAATCCGCGAAGCCGGCTACCGGATCATCTTCACGCCGGATGTCGTCTGCGAGCATCGGGAAAGCATGAGCCGTGGCGATGACCTCGATGAAGATAAACTATCGCGCTTCATGCGCGAGAACGAGGCGATGCGGCTGCGCTGGGAGCACGTCCTGCCGGAGGACCCGTTCTACAATCGCCATTTCACGCGTGAAGGCGGTTTGTACCGCGATCTGCGACGGCTCGACCCGAAGGACGAGCGCAGAATCGATCACCCGACTCCGCAAACCCACCCGATCGCGCCGGTGCATGCCGCACACCCAGCCCCGCGGAACGCATCAAAAAATCAGGCCGGCAAGCCGCTGAACGGAGCGGCGAAACCCCATGACGCGCGCGGCAAACCCGTCAGGGCCGCAGCCACGACAAAGTCAAAACCGCGACAGCAGACCGGCGCAGATTAGCGCCGCCACGATGACGACCGTCCCCGCTCCAATTGTTCGAGATTTCATGGTGCGGGCGGTCGGAATCGAACCGACACTCCTCTCGGAACCGGATTTTGAGTCCGGCGCGTCTACCAGTTCCACCACGCCCGCATCCAAGAGCAGGCCTTAGCACAACTCATTCCGACTCAAAAGAGGCGGCAAAACCGTGGATGCGCCACACGTCACCGCCCCCCTGTTGCCAATCGCCGTCGGCTTGGCTAAGACGCGCAGCACAGTTCCCGGATAGCTCAGTTGGTAGAGCAAGCGGCTGTTAACCGCTTTGTCGCAGGTTCGAGTCCTGCTCCGGGAGCCAAGGTTTCCAACCCCCCTCAAACCGTGTCCCACTTCAGCCTCGTGTCGTGTGGATTGCTGACGCGCAAGCGAGAGCACTGGGTGCACTAGCATCCAGCGGCGACGTCGATCCGTGCCACGAGTCGCGCTGGCTGATCACCGTCACTGCGTCATCTGCCGCGATCGCGACAATTCATCGAGTCACGGCGTGTAGCAAGCGATCGGCGCACAAACAGTATTAAGTTTTTCTAAATATAAAAAAAATTTTTTTATCTTTACTGATTTAATCTGACTCTGTCATCGTAATGTGATCGATGCCGCAGAGCGTCGCCGGGAAAACCGCACGAGCCTCAAAGGTGGTGCTGTCACGAGAGGAAACGCGATGATCGACCACGCCGGACTCGAAATCCATTCAAGCCTCGGCAACACGGCATGACGCCGACGCCACAACACTTCGTCGGACTTGGTTTCTACATCATCGCCATCATCGCAATGACCTGTGTCATGGTCGGCGGCTCCTATTTGCTCGGCCCCCGCAAGCGCGGCCCGGCCGATCCACACCCGTTCGAATCCGGCATCATGCCGATCCACGACGCCAAAATCAGGTTTCCCAGCCAATTCTACCTGGTCGCGATGCTGTTCGTCATTTTCGATCTTGAAATGGTCTTCGTCTTTGCCTGGGCGGTCGCCGCACGCCGTGCCGGCTGGCCGGCCTATGGCGGCATCATGTCATTCCTCGCCCTGCTCCTGGTCGCCCTGGCCTATCTCTGGCGCTCAGGCGCGCTGGAATGGCAGCCGCGGTCGCGGCGCCCTCTGCCAGCCCGGAACCGGGCGCTGTGAACCACCCAGCGCCGGACCCGACCGGCGCCAACCAGAAATTCATGCTCGGCAAACTGGAGGATCTGGTCTCCTGGGGTCAGAAACACTCGCTCTGGCCGTTCAATTTCGGTCTGTCCTGCTGCTACGTCGAAATGGCGACCTCGTTCACCTCCAAATTCGACATTGCCCGCTATGGCGCCGAAGTGTTGCGCGCGACCCCCCGCCAGGCCGATGTCATCGTCATCGCCGGCACCGTGTTCCTGAAAATGGCGCCGGTGGTGAAATATCTCTACGACCAGATGCTCGAGCCGCGCTGGGTCATCTCGATGGGCTCATGCGCCAATTCCGGCGGCATGTACGATGTCTATAGTGTCGTGCAGGGCGTCGACAGTATCCTGCCGGTCGATGTCTATGTGCCAGGCTGCCCACCCCGGCCCGAAGCCCTGTTCGAAGGCCTGTTACTGCTCCAGAACTCGATCAGCGCCACAAAACGCCCTTTGAGCTGGATGATCGGCGACACCGGCCCGGTTCCCTACACCCCGCCCAGCCAGCGCGACCTCAAGACCGACACCCGCATGGCCATGCGGACATCACCGCTGCCGGATCGCCTGTCATGAGCGTAACCTTGCCCGACGCCATTGCCCCACCTGCCCTGAAATCCTGCCCGCCCGCCGCCCCACCGGCGCAACCCGTGCCGCCATCGCCGCAAGCCACCACCGACGCCATCGAAACCATCTGGTGCGACGCCGATCACCTGATCCGCCAGATGCAGTACCTCAAAACCGACCAGGCCCAGAATTATCGTCTCCTGCTCGATATCACAGCGATCGACGAACGGCAGCGCACCCACCGTCCGCACCCAAATTGTGCCGATTTCACCCTGCTATACCATGTGCTTCGCCCGACCGACGGCAAGCAGCTAAGGGTGAAAATTCCGCTGACGCAGGATGCGCTGATCGCCCCAACCCTGTGCGCGGTGTTTCCTAACGCAAATTGGTACGAGCGCGAAATATGGGACATGTTCGGCATCCGCTTCGCAGGGCATGCCAATCTCCGCCGGATCCTGATGCCAGAAAGCTGGCAGGGCCATCCGCTACGCAAGGACCACTACAGCCGTGCGACCGAACGTGGCCCGTTCGTCATGCAAGCCGCAACCGAACAGGCCGAACAGTACGCGCTCCGCGATAGTCCAGCGCTCGCCGGCATGATCGACGATGCCGACGACGATCCCGAGACCATGATCATCAACCTCGGCCCCAATCATCCCAGCCTGCACGGCGTGCTGCGGTTGGTCGCCAAACTACGCGGCGAAGAGATCATCGATGTCGTCCCCGAAATCGGCTTCCATCATCGGGGTGCCGAAAAAATCGGCGAACGCCAGTCCTGGCACAGCTTCATCCCCTACACCGACCGCATCGACTATGTCGCCGGCGTGATGAATAATTTCCCCTACGTGATGGGCGTGGAACAACTGGCCGGCATCACCGTCCCGGCCCGCGCGCAAATGATCCGCATCATGCTCGCCGAGATGTTCCGGATCATCAGTCATCTCGTATTCTTCGGCACCATGGTCCAGGACGTCGGCCAGTTATCGCCGGTGTTCTACGTCTTTACCGATCGCGAACGCGCCCTCGAACTGATCGAAATGATCTGCGGCTTTCGCATGCACCCCTCGTTCTTCCGGATCGGCGGCGTCGCGGCAGACCTGCCCCAGGGCTGGGATGGCAAGGTCCGAGAGTTTCTAGCCTATCTGCCCAAGCGGCTCGACGAATATCAATCGATGGTAATGCGCAACCGCATATTCAAAGCCCGCACCATCGGCATCGGTGAATACAGCGCGGCCGAAGCGCTCGACTGGGGCGTCACCGGCCCCGGCCTGCGCGCCACCGGTATCGCGTTCGACTATCGCAAAATCCATCCCTATTCCGGCTATGATCAACTCGCGTTCGACATCCCGATCGCCCAGCGCGGCGATTGCTACAACCGCGTTCAACTGCGGCTCGATGAAATGCGCGAGAGCCTGCGAATCATCAGCCAATGCGTGGAACAAATGCCGCCGGGCCCGGTAAAATCGAACCATCCGCTCGCCATGCCGATGCCGCGCGAAGCCGTGCTGCATGATATCGACACGCTGATCCCACATTTCCTCAACGCGACCTGGGGTGCAGTAATTCCCCCCGGTGAGGTATCGACAACCATCGAAGCGACCAAAGGCCTCAACACCTATCATCTGGTCAGCGACGGCACCACCCAGCCCTACCGCGTGCGCATCCGCACCCCCTCCTTCGCGCATCTGCAGATCATCCCCGCGATCAGCCGCGGCGCCTACCTGGCCGACCTCATCGCGATTATCGGCAGCATCGATTTCGTGATGGCCGATGTCGATCGTTGAAGCCCAGCCCGCGCTCGACCCGACCGAACGCACCGAAATCCGCAATCTGATCGGCCACTACCCCACCGCGCGCGCCGCCGCGATCGATGCGCTGAAACTCGTCCAGCAACGGCGGCGCTACATCGGCGACAACCTCCTCGCCGAAATCGCCCACCTGCTCGGCCTGCCGGCCACCGAACTCGACGGCCTCGCGACCTTCTACAATCTGATCTACCGCAAACCGGTTGGCCAGACCGTTATCCTGTTGTGCGACAGTATCACCTGCTGGATCACGGGGCGCGATCATCTGGCACAGCACATCGAACGCCGCATCGGCATCAAGCCAGGCGAAACCTCGGCCGATGGCCGGTTCACGCTCCTGCCCATCGTCTGCCTCGGCCATTGCGATCACGCCCCGGCGATGATGGCGAACGATGTGCTGCACGGCAACGTCGATCCCGCCACGCTCGACGCAATGTTCGACGCCACGCCACTCCCATGAACACAGCGCCCGACCGCCCGCTGACGCGCAATATCCATCGCGGCGCGCCCCATCTCGATATCGCCGCCTACGAACGGGCCGATGGCTATCGCGCGGTCCGCGATACATTGGGCAAGACCGACCCCGCCGCCATCGTACACATGGTCACCGAGTCCGGCCTCACCGGTTGCGGCGGCGGCGGCTTTCCAACCGGGCGCAAATGGCAGTTGATGCCGAGCGCCGCACAACGGCCCGGCCCGCGCTACTTCGTGGTCAACGCCGATGAAATGGAACCCGGCACGTTCAAGGACCGCCTGCTGCTCGAAGGCGACCCCCACCAGATGATCGAGGGCATCATCCTGAGCGCCTATGCCGTCGAAGCGAACATGTCCTATATCTTCGTGCGCGGCGAATACTTCACCGCCATCGAGCGCCTGAACACCGCGATCGCGGAAGCCACGGCAGCAGGTCTGCTCGGCAAGAATATCCTCGGCTCCGGCTACAATCTTTCAATTCAGGTGCACGCCGGCGCCGGGCGCTACATCTGCGGCGAGGAAACCGCGCTGCTGAACTCCCTGGAAGGCCATCGCGCCATCCCCCGCGCCAAGCCGCCGTTTCCGCAGATCAGCGGCCTCTGGGGCTGCCCGACCATCGTCAACAATGTCGAGACCATCTGCAACATTCCGCACATCGTCCGCTACGGTGCGGCGTGGTATCGCAGCCTCGGCATCAACGGCGGCGTCGGCACCAAAATCTACGGCGTCAGCGGGCGGGTGAACCACCCCGGCGCCTTCGAACTGCCGATGGGCACGACGCTGCACGACATGATCGAGCACCATGCCGGCGGCATGAAAACGGGCTATGAACTGCGCGCCGTCCTGCCCGGCGGCGCGTCGACCGCGTTTCTCCCAGCCGATCAGCTCGACGTCAGCATGACCGCGCAAGCCATGGCGGCGCACGGCACCAGGCTCGGCACCGGCACGGCCATCGTGCTCGACGATCACACCTGCCCGGTCGGTTTCATCGCCAATCTGCAACAGTTTTTCGCCCGCGAATCCTGCGGCTGGTGCGCCCCCTGCCGCGATGGTTTGCCGTGGGTCGAACACATCCTGAAATCGATCGAGGCCGGCACCGGCATGATCGACGATCTCGATACGCTTGCGGAAATGACCGGCAATCTCGGCCCGGGCCGCACCTTCTGCGCCTTGGCACCCGGTGCGATGGCATCGCTGCAAAGCGGCCTGCGCTATTTCGGCGCCGAATTCACCCGGCACATCGAAACCAGGGCCTGCGCATGGACCTGAACCATCTGCACCTCGATGTCGATCGCACGATCATCACGGCCCAACCCGGCCAGAATGTCCTCGAAGCAACTCGACCTCCCCTATTTTTGCTGGCACCCCGCCCTCGGCGCGGTCGGCGCCTGCCGGCAATGCGCCGTCAAACTGTTCAACGGCCCGGAGGATCACACCGGCACTATCGTGATGGCCTGCATGACGCCGGTCACTCCGGGCATGCGTCTATCGATCACCGATCCGGCCACCGCGCAATTTCGCGACCGGGTGATCGAATTTGTCCTGACCAATCATCCGCATGATTGCCCGGTCTGCGAAGTCGGCGGCGAATGCCATTTGCAGGACATGACCGCTCTGGTCAAACATACAGAACGAAGCTACCGCTTTACCAAACGCACCCATCTCAACCAGGATCTCGGCCCCTTCATCCGCCATGAAATGAACCGCTGCATCGGCTGCTACCGCTGCGTCAGGTTCTACCGCGACTACGCCGGCGGTGATGATTTCGGCGTGTTCGGCGCCAACCGGAACATCTATTTCGGCCGCGCCACGCCAGGCACGCTGGAAAGCGAATTCGCCGGCAATCTCGTGGAAGTATGCCCGACCGGCGTGTTCGTCGACAAACCCTTCGCAACCAGGTTTCGCCGCAAATGGGACATGCGCGCCACCCCCTCGATCTGCCCGCACTGCGCCGTCGGCTGCAACATCACGGTGCAGGAACGCGAAGGCGAATTCAGGCGCGTCGTCAATCTTTATAACGCGGCGCTGAACGGCTATTTCCTCTGCGACCGCGGCCGGTTTGGCGTCGATTTCATCCGCTCACCAGCACGACGTCGCACATCCCTCCAGCGGGACGCGCAAGGCACCGAAACGCCCCTCGATATCGCAGCCGCGACCGCCGCACTCGCTGAACCGTTGCGAACGAACAATGTCATCGGCATCGGATCGCCGCGCGCCTCGCTCGAAGCCAACGCGGCCCTGCGCCTTCTGGTCGGGCCCGCGCATTTCTACGCCGGCGTGTCGGATCACGACGCCGATATCATCGCCACCGCCATCACGATCCTGCGCGATGCCGCCGTCCCGACCGCAACACCGGCCGATGCCGCGCAAGCCGATGCCGTGCTGATCCTGGGCGAGGACCCGTCCGACATCGCACCGATTCTCGCCTTGTCGCTCCGCCAGTCAGCCCAGCGCGCGACCAGCGAGGCCCTGGCAATCCGGCAGATCCCCGCCTGGAACGACAGCGCCGCGCGCCGCAGCGCCGCCGGGTCGCCAACACCGCTGATCATCGCGACACCGATGAGCACCAGGCTCGATGATTGCGCGACCGCCTGCCTCCGCCTCGCCCCGACCGCACTCCTCACCCTCGCCGCCACCATCAAAGCCCAACTCGAACACCCTTCAACCGCCGATCCAACCGCCATCGCGGCCATCCTGTGCTGCGCCTCCGCACCGGTCATCGTGGTCGGTGGCGACAGCGCCTTGATGCGCGCCGCCGCCAACATCGTCACCACCCTGCGCCGCCATGGGATCGCCGCGCGCCTGTCCATCCTGCTGCCCGAAACCAACAGCCTCGGCCTCGGCCTGTTCTGCGCACCACCACTATCCGCCGCCCTGGCCGCAATCCAGACAGGGCATGCACCGCATGTCATCGTGCTGGAAAACGACCTGCACCGCCGCAGCGAAACCGGGCCGCTGGAACACGCCTTCAGCCGCATCGCCTCACTCAGCGTGCTCGACTGCATCGAAACCCCGACCACCGCGACAGCCGATCTCGCCATCGCGGTCGGCAGCTTCGCCGACGCCGATGGCACGCTCGTCAACCAGGAAGGCCGCGCCCAGCGCAGCTTCAAGGCGATCTTCGGCGCCGACGATCCCGCGCCCTCCTGGCACATCCTGCGCAACGCCGGCATCGCCGCCGGCCGCCTCGACGCAACCGCCTGGGCCACCCACCGCGACCTGATCGAGGCGATGGCCGCAAACCTGCCCGACCTCGCCGCCTGCCGCACCCTCTGGCCGCACGCGCATGAGGGCGACATGCAGCGCCCGCCCACGCTGCCGCACCGCTACAGCGGCCGCACCGCCGTCAATGCGGCAAGCCATGTTCGGGAGCCTCAGCCCTTCGCAAACCCCGATTCCCCGCTCGGCCCGACGATGGAGGGCCCCATGCCGCGCACCGGCCTGATGCCCCATGTCTGGTCGCCCGGCTGGAACTCCGTGCAGGCAAACCTCAAATTCCCCTCGGCAGCCGAGCCGGGCGTCATGCTCTTCCCGGCCATCACACGCATCCCCACCGAACTGCCGCTCCCCCATCCGCCATCACCGACGCCGGGTATACTCGCCCTGCCGATCCGGCGCGTATTCGGCTCGGATGAGCTGAGCAATCTCGCGCCCGCAGTCGCATCACGCGTGGGCAGCCCCATCCTCCGCCTGAACCCCGCCGATGCCGCAACGCGCGGCCTGTCCGCCGGCACGATGGTCGATTGCACGATCGGCACAACCACGGTCCGCCGCACCATCGCGCTCGACCCGACCATGGCCGCAGGCGTCGCCGGCCTCACGATCGGCGTCCAGGGCGAAGCGAACCCGCCCCTGCCCGGCAGCCTTACCATCACCGCAAGCCACCCCGGCGAGCCCTCATGAACGCCATTTTGCTATCCCTGGTCCAGGCGGTCGCCGTCCTGCTCGGCATCACCCTGCTCGCCGCCGGCCTCACCTTCGCCGAGCGCCGCCTGCTCGGCTTCTGGCAGGACCGGCTTGGCCCCAACCGGGTCGGCTGGCAGGGCACGCTGCAAATCGTCGCCGACATGATCAAGATTTTCTTCAAGCAGGATTGGACACCGCCCTTCGCCGACAAAATCATCTTCACCGCAGCACCCATCATCGTGCTGACCACGGTGGTACTCGCCTTTGCGGTCATCCCGCTCGGCCCGTTCGCCGGCATCATGCCGAACCTGAACATCGGCCTGCTGTTCTTCCTCGGCATGACCTCGCTGTCGGTCTACGGCGTCATCCTCGCGGGGTGGTCGTCGAACAGCAAATTCGCCCTGCTTGGCGGCATGCGCGCGGCGGCGCAAACCATCAGCTACGAAGTGTTCATGGGCCTCGCCGTGGTCGGCGTGGTCATGCTGACCGGCTCGTTCAACCTCGAAACCATCGTCGCAGCACAAACCCGCCTCTGGTTCGTGATCCCGCAATTCTTCGGCTTTCTACCCTTTCTGATCGCCGGCATCGCGGAAGCCCACCGCCTGCCGTTCGACCTGCCGGAAGGCGAAAACGAGCTGGGTGCCGGGTTTCACACCGAATATTCCAGCATGAAATTCGGCATGTTCTTCATCGGCGAATACGCCAGCATCGTGCTGATCTGTTCGATCACCGTCGTGCTCTATTTCGGCGGCTGGCACGGCCCGTTGCTGCCGCCCGCCCTCTGGTTCGCCCTGAAAATTGGCTCATTCATCGCCTTCTTCATCCTGCTGCGCGCCGCCCTGCCCCGCCCGCGCTACGATCAGTTGATGTCATATGGCTGGAAGCTGATGCTGCCGCTCACCATCGCCAATCTCGCGATCACCGGCGCGCTGATGCTCGCCGGCATCGAGTAGCCCCGCATGTTCATCATCAGCGCCATCCGCACCCTGTGGCTCACCTTCCTGCATCTGTTCCACAAGACCGAAACCGTTCAATATCCGGAACAAAAACCCTATCTCGCGCCGCGCTACCGCGGCCGCATCGTGCTCACCCGCGATCCGGACGGCGAGGAACGTTGCGTCTCCTGCTACCTCTGTGCGGCGGTCTGCCCATGCGACTGCATCAGCCTGCAAAAGAGCGCGGCGCCGGACCAATGGACCCCCGAGCATTTCCGGATCAATTTTTCCCGTTGCATCTTCTGCGGCTTCTGCGAGGAAGCCTGCCCGACATCCGCCATCCAGCTCATCCCCGATTTCGAAATGAGCGAGATTTCCCGCCAGAGCCTGGTCTATGAAAAAGAGCATCTGCTGATCGCCGGCACCGGCAAGGTGCCCGACTATAATTTCTACCGCATTGCCGGCGTCGCAACGCCCGGCAAACCCAAAGGTGCTGCGCTCAACGAAAGCCCGCCGGTCGACCCACGGGGGCTGCTGCCATGAGCCCGTCGTGTTACGACATCGTGTTCTACGCTGCCTCCGCCTTTGCCCTGCTCACCACGGCAATCGCGATCACCCGCGCCAACCCGCTCTATGGCCTGCTCAATTTCGTCCTCTCGCTGCTCGGCATGGCGGTGGTGTTCTACACGCTCGGCGCGCCGTTCGCCGCCGCGCTCGAAGTCATCGTCTATGCCGGTGCCATCATGGTCCTGTTCCTGTTCGTGGTGATGATGCTCCGGCTCGACCGCACCGCCATCGCGCGCGAATCCGGCTGGCTGACAAGCTCGATCTGGATCATCCCCATCCTGTCCGGCGCGGCACTCGCCGGCGAATTGCTCTACGGCCTGCTCGGCAGCACCGGCCCGGCAGGCGCGCATCACATCGTCTCGCCCCAGGCGGTCGGCCTTAAACTGTTCACCACCGATCTCGCCGCGGTCGAACTCGCCTCGATGCTGCTGCTCGCCGGGCTGATTGGCGCGTACCACCTCGGCCGCCCGGCCAGGGCGCGGGACTAGGCCGATGGTCAGCCTCTCCTGGCACGCCCCGGCCACCCTCGCCGCCATGCTGTTCATCATCGGCCTGATCGGCCTGCTCGCGCGCCGCAGCCTGATCTTCGTGCTGATGTCGATCGAAATCATGTTGAACGCGGCCGGCCTGCTGTTCATCACCGCCGGCATGCGCTGGGGCAACCCGCAGGGCCAGATCATGTTCATCTTCGTGATCAACCTCGCCGGCGCCGAACTCGCCCTCGGCCTGATCCTGCTGCTCCGCCTGCGCAACCGCCTCACCACGCTCGACGGCGATGCCGCCAACCGCCTGCGGGATGCCCAGGCATGAACCATCTCCTCTGGCTCGTCCCCGCCAGCCCGCTGATGGGCGCCACCATCCTCGGCCTGTGCGGCACAATGCTGCCAGCCCGCGCCGCAGCCATCATCGGCACCGCCAGCGTCGGCATCGCCGCCCTCATCGCGATCCTGATCGGGCTCCACTGGTATGCCGCCGCACCGCCATCGCACCTATTCATCCAACATCTCTGGACCTGGCTGACCCTGCCCGGCCTCACGGTCGATATCAGCCTCTACCTCGATCCGGTCGCCCTGCTGATGATGCTGGTCATCACCATCATCGGCACGCTGATCCATCTGTTTTCGACCGCCTATATGACGGGCGAAGCCGGCTACAGCCGCTATTTCGCCTATCTCAACCTGTTCGTCGCCGCGATGCTGCTGCTGATCCTGGCGAGCGATCTGCTGGTGCTGTTCGTCGGCTGGGAAGGCGTCGGCGTCTGCAGCTATCTGCTGGTCGGCTTCTGGTTTCAGGATGCCGCCAACGGCTATGCCGCGCGCAAATCCTTCATCGTCACCCGCATCGCCGATATCGCCATGCTGGCCGGCATTCTGCTGCTGGCGGTCAAACTCGGCACGCTCTCGATCCAGCCGATGCTCGCGCGCGCAACCGAACTCTGGCCGCACGGCGGCGCATGGCCAACCCTCGCCGCGGCCCTGCTGCTGATCGGCGGTCTCGGCAAATCCGCCCAATTCCCGTTCCAGACCTGGCTGCCCGACGCCATGGCCGGGCCGACGCCGGTCAGCGCCCTGATCCACGCCGCCACCATGGTCACCGCCGGCGTCTATCTCGTGGTGCGGCTCCACGTGCTGTACCTGCTCGCGCCGGACGTGCTGCTCGCGATATCGATCGGCGCCGGCATCACCATCCTGCTCGCAGCCCTGGCCGCAATGGTGCAGTCCGACATCAAACGCGTGCTCGCCTACTCCACGATCAGCCAGATCGGCTACATGTTCCTCGCCCTCGGCGTCGGCGCCTGGTCGGCCGCGATGTTCCATTTCCTCACCCACGCCGTCTTCAAGGCGCTGCTGTTCCTCTCGGCCGGCGCCATCGCCATGCGGCTCGACCATGAGCAGGACATTTTCAAAATGGGCGGCCTGCGCACAAGCCTGCCGCTCGCCTTCTGGAGCTTCCTGATCGGCGCCGCCTCGCTCGCCGCGGTGCCGATCATCAGCGCGGGGTCGTTCAGCAAGGAAATGATCCTCGGCGCGGTCTGGTTCGCACCCGGCATCGGCCCTGGCTTATGGGCGGCCGGGCTGCTCGGCGCGCTGATCACCGCAACCTATAGTTTCCGAGTGGTCTTTCTGGTGTTTTTCGGCCCGGCCCATACCCCGGTCACCGGCCGGTCCGGCGCGCCGATCGCCGTGCCGCTCGTGCTGCTCGCCGCCGGATCGCTGCTGATCGGCTGGCTCGAAACACCCTCGTTCCTCGGCGGCGATCGTCTGGTGATGACCCTGCTCCACCCCGTGCTCGGCAGCCCGGCACCCCGATCGGCGCTGGCGATTCTGGTGGAGGCCGCCGGCTACATCGTCCCGCTGCTCGGCATCGCCATCGCCTATACGCTGTATCGCAACGGCCATTGGCAGCGCGCCGCCGCCGCCGAACCGGGCGCGCTCCGCCGCCTGCTGCGCACCGGCTTCGGCTTCGATGCGCTCTATGAAGCCCTGCTGGTCCGCCCGTTCATGGCGCTGGTGCGCGCGCTCGGGCACGACCCGGTCGACCATGTCGTCACCCTGATCAGCGCCGCGACGCTGCAACTGCACCACACCCTCCGCCGCAGCCAGATCGGCCAGATCCGCCGCTACGCTGCCTGGCTGATGGCCGGCTCGATCGCAACCATCGCCCTGTTGGTGTTCGCATGATTCTGGCCTGGCTCCTGATCATCCCCCTGCTCGGCGGCCTGCTCGCCTGGCCGGCCGACCGCATCACCCCGATGCTGCCGCGCGCCATCAGCCTCGCCACCCTCCTGCTCGAACTCGGCCTCATCCTGCCCCTGGTCCATGGGCCAGGCACCGCCAGCCTCACCACCCCCAATCTGATCACCTCAGGCCACTGGCTCGCCACGTTCGACACAAGCTGGATCCCGACCCTCGGCATCAGCATCCGCCTCGATCTCGACGGGTTGAGCTGGCTGCTGATCGTGCTGACCATCATCATCGGCCTGTTCGCCGTGATCGTATCCTGGCGCGAGATCGATCACAGCACCGGCTTCTTCCACGCCAACCTGTTATGGTCCCTTGCCGGATCGATCGGCGTGTTCCTCGCGCTTGATCTGTTCCTGTTCTTCTTTTTCTGGGAAGTGATGCTGGTGCCGATGTATTTCATCATCGCCATCTGGGGCCACGAACACCGCCGCCGCGCCGCGATCAAATTCTTCCTGTTCACCCAGGGCAGCGGCCTGCTGATGCTGCTGTCGATCCTGGCGCTCGCCTTCCTCCACCAGCGCCAGACCGGCGTGCTGACCTTCGATTATGTTACCCTGCTGGCCAGCCAGCCGACCGGTCGCCTCGGCACACTCATCATGCTCGGTTTCTTCATCGCCTTCCTGGTGAAACTGCCATCGTTTCCGGTACACATCTGGCTGCCGGACACGCATACCGAAGCCCCCACCGCCGGCTCCGTCATCCTCGCCAGCATCCTGCTGAAAACCGCCGGCTATGGGCTGATGCGCTTTGCCGTACCGCTGTTCACCGCCGCCGCGCACCACATTGCCCCGCTGGCGATGGCGCTCGGCACCATCAGTATTTTCTACGGCGCCATCCTCGCCTACGGCCAGTCGGACCTGAAAAAACTGGTCGCCTACTCCAGCATTAGCCACATGGGCTTCGTGCTGATCGGCATCTACAGTTTCAACGCACTCGCCTGGCAGGGGGCGGTGATCCTGATGATCGCGCACGGCGTCAGCACCGGGGCGCTGTTCATCACGGTCGGCAGCATCCAGCACCGCCTGCACACCCGCGACCTCACGCGGATGGGCGGTCTCTGGACCGACCTGCCTCGCCTGTCCTCGTTCGGCACGTTCTTCGTCATCGCCTCGATGGGCCTGCCCGGCCTCGGCAACTTCGTCGGCGAATTCCTCATCCTGCGCGGCGTCTATGCGGTGTCCCCCGCCATCGCCATCCTCGCCGCGATCGGCCTGATCCCGGCAGCACTCTATTCCCTGATCGCGATCCAGCGCGCCTTTCACGGCGAGGCCCACGCCACGCGCAAGATCCATGATTTCGGCACGCGCGAAACCACCATGATGCTGGCACTCGGTGCCGCCGTCATCTGGCTCGGCATCGATCCCCAGCCGGTCCTGAAAATCGCAGGACCCAGCATCGCTGCACTGCTGCCGATCACCCATGCCGCGGCAATCCCCGCCACCAGGCGCGGCACATGATGACCCTGATGCAGGCAGCCGCCCCGTTGCTCATCCTCGCCCTCGCCGTCACCGCAATGCTCGCCGCCCTCGCCATCCGCCGCTCGTTCGCCATCACAGTGATCATCGCCGCAACCGGCCTGATCCTCGCAACAATCAGCATCCCCTGGGCGCTCGCCGCCCGCGCCAACCCCTTCCCCAGCCTGTTCAACCTCACGCCGGATGCGCTCGGTTTCGCGGGGCTGATCCTGCTCGCTGGCCTCGCCACCCTGATCCTCGCGACACTCTATCTGACCCGCGACCTGCCACTCCCGCGCGAGGAATATCCCCTGCTCCTCGTGCTCGCGACGCTCGGTGCCGTCGCCATGGCGACCAGCGCCGGGTTCATCACCCTGTTTCTCGGCCTCGAGACCATGACGATCGCAATGATCGGCATGATCGCCTACCCGCGCGACCGACCGGAAGCCGAGGAAGCCGCGCTGAAATACCTGGTGCTCTCCGGCATGTCCTCGGCGATCGTCCTGTTCGGCATCGGTCTCGCCGCACTCGCCACCGGCCATCTCACCTTCGCCCCGCTGCTGGCCGCTGGCCCGAACCCGATCATCCTGACCGCCCTGGCGCTGATCGGCGCCGGCGCCGGGTTCAAACTCTCGGTGGTCCCGTTCCACATCTGGGTGCCGGACATCTACGCCGGCGCGCCGGCGCCGAGCGCCGCCTATGTCGCGGTCATCCCCAAAATCGCGGTGATCGCGGTCATCCTGCACCTGCTGGCGATGCCGGGCAGCACCGTCTCGCCCATCCTCGCCAGCGCGGTCGGCATCGTCGCGATGCTGTCGATGCTGGTGGGCAATCTGCTCGCCCTGATGCAGGAAAACCTCAAGCGCGTGCTTGGCTATTCCTCGATCGCACATCTCGGCTATCTGCTGATCGCCCTGCTTGCGGCAGGCAGGATCGGCCGTGCCGGGGTGATTTTCTATATCGTGACCTACGCGATCACCGTGATCGGCGCGTTCGGCGTCATCGGCGTCCTGTCGCGCGCCGGCTCAGCGCGCGATGCCGATCAGATCGACGATCTGCGCGGCCTGTTCTGGCATCGCCCGCTGCTCGCCACCATCATGACGCTGATCCTGCTCTCGCTTGCCGGCATCCCGCCCGCGATCGGTTTCATCGCCAAACTCTACATCATGGCTGCCGGCGTGAGCGCCGACCTGCGGGTGCTCACCGCGACGCTGGTGCTGAGCAGCGTGGTCGGCCTGTTCTATTATCTGCGAATCATTCTGGTAATGGCGCTGAAACCGGCCGATCGTGGCGAAGCCCCGGCCAACATCATCGCCATCCCGATCACCGCGCCGCAATCATTGATGACGCTGTTGCACGCGGTGTTCAAATGAACACCGCAGACCGCTCCGGCGGGCTTCAGCGCAACGTGCGGTTCGGCGCGATCAGGCGGATTTTATGGGTAACCGGCGCTTCGGCGACCTCGGTTCTGCCGCTGTTGGCATAGACCAACCCGTTGGATTGCTCGGGATAGATGAAGCCGTAGGTCGGATAGGTCGAACCGAACCGGCCATCCCCGATCGAAACCTGAACCTCGGACCAGTTGTTGTTCGGCGACACGTCGATCACCGGCACGTCGTGGCTGACCCGGTCGGGCACCCAGTTCGCCTGGTTGACCAGAACTTCGCGGCTGTTGATCACCTGGGCGACCACGGCGACATGACCCATCGGAATCCGCCGGCTCGAGCGGAAGTTGAGCACCGCGCCCGCCTCCGGCCGTTCACCACGACCATACCGGCCCGCCGCCTCGGCCCACCACAGGAAGGCGTCGCCGGTCAGATCGATATGCGACACGTCACGCGCGTAAGGCACGCACCACAGGTAATCGGCGTGACGGACGTAACGGTGAAGTTCGTGATGCACCACGTAGTCGTGCCGATAATCCGGGCGCCGCGCCGCCACCCGGCGACATACTGCATGGTGATAAGCGGCGGCATGAACTTCAGGATGACGAACCACGTCATGCCGGATCACCGCATGATGCTGGACGATGTGACGCAGCACCGGCCGCCGGATTGCGACCTTACGGGTTACGACGTGGCCATGAAAAGCGACTTTACGGGCGACAACCGGGCGATGTGGTGCGGCATGGAAGGTTTTATGGGTGGAATTCGCATGACTGATTTGTGAGAAACCAAAAATGGCAGAAAGGCACCCAAGAACACGGACCGCGCCTCTGATCTTTTTGCCACCCTGCCTCATACCCTGCTCGTCCCCAATCCGTCTCGAAGCCAACTCTTACGCAGCAAAACGCCCACCAAACAAGCCCTTAAGCCGGAATGTTCCGGTACCTCTTCAACAGAACTCGCTGTCTTCAAGGCAGCGACTCCGTCTCCAGCCTACCGGACGTCTGCATTCTTGTTACGGGGGCACTGCAAAATCTGCAACCCTCAATACTGACAAAAATGTCACGAGGTAGAAAATTTTAATCTTTCACCGTCTCGCTCGGCGTAAATTAAGATCAATTTCCTAAATTTTTATTAAGGGTGGCGAATTGTGAGTTGGTCATGAAACTCAGCGGCAAGCCGTGACCATGATCTCCACCAGATAGCGTGGGTCGGCGAGTTTCGCTTCCACACAGGCCCGCGCCGGCGCGCCGCCTTCCGGCAGCCAGGCGCTCCACACCGTATTAAGCGCCGCCCGGTCTTCGATCGATTTCAACCAGATCTGGGCCTGCAACAGACGCGTCTTGTCCGTCCCATGAAGTTCCAGCAGCGCATCGATCTGATCGAGCACGTTCCGCGTCTGCGCCGCCACATCGCCGTCCAGATCGGTCGCAACCACGCCCTGCGTGTAGATGAAACCATGGTATTCAACGACTTTCGCAAGAACTTCGTTGGCTTCGGTGCGAATGATACGGCTCATCACAGATCCTCCTGATTGAGCCCGCCTTGTATCGAACCGTCGCGCCATCACGCAACCCGTGGTCGCACGATTGCGCTGGACAAATGCCGGACTCCCTCTCTATCCTACAACCTAGGCGCGATAATTTCCCGAAAGGTCAGGCGCGATTGTGGGAGAAACTGCTACGCGGCATCCGCAAGGCCCCGGACCACGATTTCCCGGAAGCGCCCGCGCGGCCAACCCGCAAAGGCTTCGCGGAACGTGACCAGTTCGATGCGGCCAGCGCCGCCGAGCTGCCGTTCGCCAGCACCGGCCCCCAGGGCCACCGCGGCCGCATGCGCGAAAAACTGCTTGATCGCGGCGCCGACGCCCTGGCCGATTACGAATTGCTCGAAATGCTGCTGTTCCTCGCCTTCAAGAAGGGCGACACCAAACCCCTCGCCAAATCATTGATCAACCGATTCGGCTCCTATGCCGGCGTCCTCGCCGCGCCGATCGAATCGCTGTTCGCGCACGAGGGCATAGGCATCCACAGCGTCGCCGCCATCAAACTCATCCACGCCTCGGCACTCCGCCTCGCCCGCACCGAACTCGCCGACCAGCCGGTGCTGAACAATTGGGACCGGCTGATCGACTACCTGACCATCGCCATGGCGCGCGAGTCGATCGAACAATTCCGCGTCCTCTATCTCGACAACCGCAACCGCCTGATCGCCGATGAAATCGCCTCGCGCGGCACGGTCAACCACACCCAGGTCTACGTCCGCGAACTGGTCACCCGCGCCTTGCAGAACCACGCCACCGCCCTGATCCTGGTGCACAACCACCCGAGCGGCGACCCCACCCCCTCGCGTGACGACATCGAAATGACCAAGGAAATCCAGCGCGCCATCGCCCTGCTCGAAGTGACGCTACACGACCACATCATCATCGGCAAAGGCGCCTGGCTCAGTTTCCGCCGCGAAGGCCTGTTGCGCGCCGCATGAGCATCGCACGGGTCCAGACCTTCTCGTTCTCCGGCATCGAAGCCCTGCCGGTCGAGGTACAGGTGCAGATCGCCCCCGGCCTGCCGCTGTTCCTGATCGTGGGCCTCGCCGACAAAGCCGTCGGCGAATCGCGGGAACGGGTGCGCGCCGCGTTGACCGCCATGGGCCTCGCGCTGCCGCCCAAACGCATTCTGGTCAACCTCGCCCCCGCCGACCTGCTCAAGGAAGGCAGCCATTTCGACCTGCCGATCGCCCTCGGCGTGCTCACCGCGATGGACATCCTGCCCGCCGAGGAAATGGCCCGCTTCGCCGCCCTCGGTGAATTATCGCTCGATGGCCGCCTCGCCCCGGTCGCCGGCGTGCTGCCCGCCGCCATCGCCGCCGGGGCGCGCGACCTCGGCCTGATCTGCCCGGAATCCCAGGGCGCCGAAGCCGGCTGGGCCGGCGAAATCGGCGTGCTGGCACCGCCCAACCTGCTCTCCCTGATCAATCATTTCAAAGGTGATGGTATCCTCACCCCGCCGCCGCGCGGCACGATCGACCGCACCGATGACGGCCCCGACCTCGCCGATGTCCGCGGCATGGCCACCGCCCGCCGCGCCGTCGAAATCGCCGCCGCCGGTGGTCACAACCTGCTGATGATCGGCCCGCCCGGCGGCGGCAAATCCATGCTCGCCGCCCGCATCCCCGGCCTGCTGCCGGACCTCACGCCGCGCGAAGCCCTGGAGGTCAGCATGGTCCACAGCGTCGCCGGCATGCTGACCGAAGGCAGGCTGGTCACCCGCCCGCCGTTCCGCGAACCGCACCACTCGGCCAGCATGGCGGCGATCGCCGGCGGCGGCAATCGCGCCAAACCCGGCGAAATCTCGCTCGCCCATCGCGGCATCCTGTTCCTCGACGAATTTCCCGAATTCCCCCGCGCCGCGCTCGAAGCCCTGCGCCAGCCGCTGGAATCCGGCCGCACCACCGTCGCCCGCGCCGCCGCCCATGTCACCTACCCGGCCCGCTTCCAATTGATCGCCGCAATGAACCCCTGCCGCTGCGGCTATTTGTTCGACCCCGCCCGCGCCTGCGGCCGCGCACCCCGCTGCGGCGAAGACTACCAGAGCAAGATCAGCGGCCCGTTGATGGACCGGATCGATATCGTGATCGAAATCAGCCCGGTCACCCCGGCCGAATTGCTGCACGCCCCGCCGGGCGAAGCGACCCCGCGCGTCGCCGCCCGCGTCACCGCCGCGCGCGCCCTGCAACGCGCCCGCTACGGCGATGCCGCCGCGAACAACGCCGAAGCCGCCGGCGATGCGATCGATTTGATGCCGGACGCCAAAGCATACGTCGAACAGGCCGCCGAAAAACTCCGCCTCTCGGCGCGCGGCTTCACCCGCATCCTCCGCGTCGCCCGCAGCATCGCCGATCTCGCCGGCGCCCCGCTGGTCCGCCGCACCGATATCGCCGAAGCCCTCGCCTACCGCCACCGCATTCCCGGCCGCAACCCATTGGCCAATTCACCCATCAAGCTGGTCGCCTCGCGGGACGCTGGTTGAAACTCATCCCCGGTAGGAGCATGTTCTTGCCATGACAAAACAGTTTTCGGCACCGTGGATGAACCCCGCCTATTGTCCCGTCGCAGTGATTATGACGGGTTGATCCAATCCAAGAACGGGTAGTTCCTGCGGCGCGACGAGCATCTGAATGCTGCGAGGGACGCCGGGCAGC
>NZ_NCJX01000036.1:0-21626 GCF_002282635.1 Acidiphilium sp. 34-64-41
TTTGGCGCGGGGTGGGATGGGGCCGCGGGCGAGGGCGGCGAGGAAGCGGGTGGTGAGGTTTTGCAGGCGGGTCCAGATCAGATTGACCATCGGGACGGGAACGTAGCCGGCCGGGCCGTGTTCGGCCACGGTGTCGCACAGCGCGTTCATCATGACGATGAAGCAGCGGATGACGAACGGGGGATTGGCTGGGGTTGCTGACACGCGAGGATGATAGGACGCGGGACGGGGGGTGGGAAAGCATTTTGTTAGAATTATTGTTAGCTATTGGGCCGGGGCTATTTTAGCCCCAAGCCCAAGTCCCAGATTAATAAAAGTTTTTTGCTTCTTTTTTACAAAAAAGAAGTCTTACTCCTGACGTAGCCTGCTCAATACATATGTTGTCCACCGTTGATCGAGAGTGTCGATCCGGTGACGAAATCGGCGTCGTCGGCGGTGAGGAAGACGACGCCGCGGGCGATATCTTCGGCGTGGCCGAGGCGGCCGACGGGGATTTTGGCGATGATTTTTTCCAGCACGTCGGGGGGTACGGCGCGGACCATGTCGGTATCGACGTAGCCGGGTGCGATGGCGTTGACGGTGATGTTGTAGCGTGCGCCTTCCTGGGCGAGGGCTTTGGTGAAGCCGTGGATGCCGGATTTGGCGGCGGCGTAGTTGACCTGGCCGTATTGGCCGGCCTGGCCGTTGATTGAGCCGATGTTGACGACGCGGCCGAATTTTTTGGCTTTCATGCCGTCGAATGTGGCTTTGCAGAGGTTGAAGCAGGAGCCGAGGTTGGTGTCGATCACGGCGTCCCACATATCGCGGGACATGCGGGACATGGTGCCGTCTTTGGTGATGCCGGCGTTGTTGACCAGGATTTCGATGGGTCCGAGGCGGCTGGTGATGCTGGCGACGGCGGTGGCGCAGGCGTCGAAGTCGCAGGCGTCGAATTTCATGGCTTCGATGCCGTGGACTTCGGTGAAGTTTTCGGCGGCGGCCTGGTTACCGGCGTAGCTCGCGATGACGGTGCGGCCGGCGGCTTTCAGGGCCACGCTGATGGCGGCGCCGATTCCGCGTGTGCCACCGGTGACGAGTGCGATTCGCGACATTTTGTTTCCCCCACAATGTATTCAGCGTAGTTTGGACCCGATCAGGGGTGGCTGTAAATGACCCGGCTCAATCGAGGCGTGCCCGCAGCCAAGATGCGCCCCTCACCAAATTAAAGAGAGTTTTTTGGTTCTTTTTTGCAAAAAAGAACCCTTCCTTAACCCTCATAGGTGCAAGACTCCCCTTCGCTATCGCGAAACACCGCGACGCGAGCGAGGCCGGGGCAGGCGGGGTGGAGGGTGCGCCAGATGAACGCGGCGAGGTTTTCGAGGGTGGCGGGGCCGAGGTTGGGGACTTCATCGAGGAAGCGATGGTCGAGGATGTCGCGCAGGGTGGCGATGTGGGTGTTCAGGATGCCGAAATCCATGATCATGCCGGAGGTGCCGGGGGTGCCGCGCAGGGTGATGGTGGCGCGGTAGGAGTGGCCGTGGATGCGGCGGCTCGATTCGGTTTCGATCGTGCGGTTGAGAGTGTGGGCGGCTTCGAAGCGGAAGTCTTTGGTGATTTCGAACATCAGGGGATGCCCAGGTATTTATGGGTCTGCATCGAGAGGCGCCATTTTGGGTGGGTTTGGCAGTAGGCGATGGCGGCTTGGGTGTTGGCGGTGCGGTCTGGCCCGTCCATCGGCTGGAGGAGGAAGGTTTTGAAATCGAGGCTGGTGAAGCGTTCGGGCATGGCTTCGGGTTGGGGGTAGACGAGTTTGAGTTCATCGCCCTGGCTGAGCGCGAGGGGGGCGCGGGCTTTGGGGCTGACGCAGAGCCAGTCGATGCCGGGTGGCGGGGTGATGGTGCCGTTGGTTTCGACGGCGATGCTGAAGCCCTGGCGGTGGATGGCTGCGATCAGCGGTTCATCGAGTTGGAGCAGCGGTTCGCCGCCGGTGATGACGACGAGGGCGTGGGCGGTGGTGGGTGCGGTCCAGGCGGCGCGGATGGCAGCGGCGAGGCTGGCGGCGTCGGGGAATTTGCCGCCGCCGGTGCCATCGGTGCCGATGAAATCGGTGTCGCAGAACTGGCAGGTGGCGGTGGTACGGTCGGCTTCGCGGCCGGTCCATAGATTGCAGCCGGCGAAGCGGCAGAACACGGCGGCGCGGCCGGCGTTGCTGCCTTCGCCCTGCAGGGTGAGGAAGATTTCCTTGACGCTGTATGTCATGCGCGACCGCTCATGGCTGCGGACTATCGCAATCCGCGCGGTTTGGCGACCGGTTTGGCGCATTGCTTCCATTACGCTTGATAGGGGGACGCTTGATAGGGGGACGCTTGATAGGGGGACGCTTGGTCGGGGTATGCTTGATCGGGAAGCTTGATCGGGGGGCGCGGTTGGGCAAGATGGCGGGATGGATCAGGCGGGCGGGTTTCGGCAGGCGATATTGGTGCTTGGGATGCATCGGAGCGGCACGTCGGCGCTGACGCGGGTGATTTCACTGTGTGGTGCGGATTTGCCGGCGACGCTGATGCCGCCGGCGGCGGGGGACAACAAGACCGGGTTCTGGGAGCCGCAGGCGCTGGTTGATCTGCATGACGAGGTGCTGGCGGCGATGGGTTCGTCGTGGCGCGATGTGCGCGGGATGCCGGTGGATTGGTTCGACAGCGCGGCGGCGGTGCCGTTTCGCGAACGGTTGGCGGCGCTGCTGGTGGCGGAATATCGGGATGCGGCGGTGTTCGTGGTGAAGGATCCGCGGCTGTGCCGGTTGTTGCCGTTGTGGCTGCCGGTGCTGGCGGCGCTGGGAATTGCGCCGCGCGTGGTGGTGCCGGTGCGACATCCGCTGGAGGTGGCGGCGTCGCTCCATCGGCGCGAGGGGTTCGATGCGGGGCGGGCGCAGGCGCTGTGGCGAAGCCATGTGCTGGTGGCGGAGCGGGAGTCGCGCGGGTTGGTGCGGTGTTTCGTGACCTATGATCAGTTGATGACGGATTGGCGGGTCGTGGTGCGGCGGATTGGCGCGGTGGCCGGGGCGGATTGGCTGGCGGGTGCGGATGCGGGCGCGATCGAGGCGTTTTTATCGGCGGATTTGCGGCATCACGCGGTCGCCGGGGACGATGGTGATGGTGCGGCGATGATTGCCGGGGTGGCGCCGGTGTTCGACTGGCTGGTGGCGGCAGCGGCGGGGGATGAGCCGGATGGGGCGTTGATGGATCGGGTTGCGGCGGACGTTGCGATCGGCGAGGCGTATTTCGGGCCGGTGATCGCGCCGATCGAGGCGGCGTTGGCCAAGCAGGCGGGGGATTTGCAGCATTGGATCGACGCGGCGGTGGAGCGTTATGCGGTGATCGAGGATTTGCGCCGGGAGATCGACCGGTTGGCGGCGCTGGTGCCGGCGGCGCGGCCGGGGCGGTTGCCACGATGGATCGCCGCGCTGCGCCGGCTGGTGGGGGCGGCCGGCGCGCGCGGTGATGGTGAGGGGTAGCGGCTAGCGCCGACCGATTTCGTGGACCAGGAAGTCGCGGAAGACGCCGACGCGTTTCGAGTTGCGGAGTTCTTCGGGGTAGACGAAGAACATGTCGATTTTCGGGGTTTTGGCTTCGGGCAGCAGGCGGACCATGCCGGTGGTGTCTTCGGCGAGATATTCCGGCACGGCGCCGATGCCGAGGCCGCTTTTGATCGCGATCAGCATGGCTTGCAGCGAGTTGACTTCGAGCGCGCCGGCGCGGGCGGCGGCGCCATCGGCCCGGCCGAGGCCGGCGAGCCAGTTGACGTCGCTGACCGGTGGTTTGCGATCGCCGAACAGGATCAGGCGGTGCTGATCGAGATCTTCGGGGCGTTCGGGCTTGTTGCCGGCGGTTTTCAGATAGTCTTCGGAGGCGAAGATCTGCCAGCGGATTTCACCGAGCGAGCGCTGCACCAGATCGGGCTGGCGGGGCGGGTGCATGCGGATGGCGACGTCGGCTTCGCGCATCGCGAGGTCGAGATCGGTATCGTCGAGCAGCAGGGTCATGCTGACGTCGGGGTATTGATTGAGGAAGGTTTTCAGCCTGGGGGCGAGCCAGGCGACGCCGAAACTATGGGTGGTGGTGACTTTCAGGCGGCCGGCCGGGCGGTCCTTGCTTTCGGTCAGCAGGGCTTCGGTCATCTGGAGTTTGGCGAAGACCTCGCGCACGGTGCGGTTGAGCTGTTCGCCCTGCTCGGTGAGGATCAGGCCGCGCGCGTGGCGGTGGAACAGCGGCACCGAGAGGGCTTCCTCGAGTGCCGAGATCTGGCGGGAGACCGCCGATTGCGACAGGTTCAGCGTATCGCCCGCGTGGGTGAAGCTACCGGCCTCGGCGACCGCGTGAAACACCCGCAGCTTGTCCCAATCCATATGATTCCCTGTCACGATGAAGCGTCCCCTGTTGCGGTGCTTGTATGACCGCCCGTTATGCCGATCACGCCGCGCGCCGTTCGATTTGCGCGTGTTCGGCCAAGAATTTTTCTGCCTCGAGGGCTGCCATGCAGCCGGAGCCTGCGGCGGTGACGGCCTGGCGGAAGATGCGGTCCTGCACGTCGCCGGCGGCGAACACGCCGGGGGACGAGGTGCGGGTGCTGCCGGGCACCGTGGTGATGTAGCCTTCGGCGTCCATATCGAGCTTGCCGCGGAACAGGCTGGTGGCGGGATCGTGCCCGATTGCGATGAACACGCCATCGACCGCGATGTCGCGGTGCGCGCCGGTTTCGGTGTGGCGCAGGCGGGCACCGGTGACGACGGCGGGTGAGCCGGCGCCGAGGATTTCATCGACCGCGTGATCCCAGATGACGTCGATTTGCGGGTTTTTGAACAGGCGGTCCTGGAGGATTTTTTCCGCGCGCAGCACGCCGCGCCGGTGGATCAGGATCACTTTGCTGGCATGATGGGTGAGGTAGAGCGCTTCCTCGACCGCGGTGTTGCCGCCGCCGACCACCGCGACGGTCTTGCCGCGATAGAAGAAGCCATCGCAGGTGGCGCAGGCGGAGACGCCGGCGCCCTGATAGGTCTGTTCGGAGGGCAGGCCGAGCCAGCGCGCCTGGGCGCCGGTGGCGATGACGATGGCATCGGCCAGGTAGATCGTGCCGGAATCGGCGACCGCCTGCATCGGGCGTGTGGTGAAATCGACGCTGGTGATGATGTCGTGATCGATCCGGGTGCCGACGTGGCGGGCTTGCGCTTCCATTTGCTCCATCAGCCAGGGGCCTTGGATGACATCGGCGAAGCCGGGGTAATTTTCGACATCGGTGGTGATGGTGAGCTGGCCGCCCGGTTGCAGCCCGGCGACCAGCACGGGGGCGAGGTTGGCGCGCGCGGCGTAGATGGCGGCCGTGTAGCCGGCCGGCCCTGCCCCGATGATCAGAACCCGCGTGCTGACCGCCGCCGCCAAATTGATCGTACCCGTATTCGCCATAACCCTCACTCAGATCCCGATTTGGTACCCGGCCCCTATATGTGCCAAGTTTTCGACCAGTTTCATATCATATCGAGGTTGCATCGCGCCACACAAGCGGCGAGACGCGGCCCCGGTGGTCTTGAACCCTTTCACAGACCGTCGATATGCAATTATATTACGCGTACAACTCTGTCACCGGTGATATCCATGCCGTTTAGCTCGGCCAACACGAACGCAACCAATTCGACCGCCCAGGCACGCGCCAATGAGGTGCCGCAGCTCGATGAGATCGACCGCCGCATCCTGACCGAATTGCAGGGCAACGGGCGGATGACCAATGTGGAACTGGCGAGCCGCGCCGGGATTTCGCCGCCGCCCTGCCTGCGCCGGGTGCGCCGGCTTGAGGAAGCCGGGTTGATCAAGGGGTATCATGCCGAGACCGACCCGCAGAAACTCGGGTGGCAAATCCAGTTTTTCGCGATCGTCGGGCTCGATAGCCAGCGGCAGAGCGTGCTCGACGCGTTCGAACAGCTGGTCGGTTCGTGGGAGGAGCTGCGGGAATGCCACATGATTAGGGGTGGTGGTGATTTTCTGTTGAAATTCGTGGCGCGCGATGCGGCGCATGAGAACCGGCTGACCGAACAGCTCACCGGTGCGGATAATGTGACACGGGTGCAGACGTTGCAGACCATTCGCACCAGCCGGGTGCTGGCGGGCGTGCCGATTTGAGCGGGGCGCTCGATCGGCCGGGGTTTCATCGGTTCGATACGGTCGATCGCCGCGCGGTGATTGCCATTGTGATCGCGGGTGGGCTGCTCGATCTGGCAAGCCGGTATCTGCCGGCGGATCTGCCGTATCTGGCGCCGTTCATTTTCAATATCCCGATCTTTGCCGGCACGATTTTGTTCGGTTTCTGGTACGCGCGGGGGTTGCAGCGGACGGCGCGGGGCGCGTGGCCGGCGCTGTGGCGGCGGATTGCGTATTTCAGCGGGGTCGGGGCGATCTATTTCGTGGCGCAGACCCATTTCGAATACGCTGCCCAGCACATGTTCTTTCTGAACCGGCTGCAACAGATGACGCTGGGGGTGTTCGCGCCGTTTCTGATCGCGTTCGCCTGGCCGCGCGATGTGCTGGCGGCGGGTGTGCCGGCGGAATTGATCGGGGTCGCGGGGCATCGGTGGTTGCGCCGGCCGATCGCGGTGTTGCGCAACCCGGTGGTTGCGGCGGTGATTTCGATTGCGGTGACCGATGTGTGGCTGCTGCCGGCGGTCGATTTCGCGGCGATGATCAACCCGCCGCTGTATGCGGTGATGAATCTGGTGATGCTGCTGGCCGGGCTGCTGTTCTGGCTGGTGGTGATCGACCCGCGGCCGCGCGCCGAGGCGGGCTATAGTTATTTGACGCGCATGGTCTGCGGCTTTCTGACCATGTTTCCGCAGATTTTGGTGGCCGCGACGGTCGCGCTGTCGGGCATCAGTTACTATGATTTTTATGATTTGTGCGGCCGGCTGTATCCGTCGATTTCGCCGATTCAGGACCAGTTGATCGGCGGGATGATCGAATGGATCCCGCCCGGCCTGCTCAACACCGCGGTGCTGTTCGTGCTGCTCAATGCGATCCGCAAGAACGAGGATAAGGAAACCCGGGAAACGCCGATCCCGCCGGGTGCCCGGGTGATCGAGGCGAAATGGACCGGGCGGTGAGCCGGGCCGCTTAAAACGACGCAGTGTGCAACAAACTTTGTGCCATCACCGCCCGGTGATGCCCTTGCGGATGGCGGCGGTAGCGGCTAGGCCGCATGTCGATACGGTGCGAGGGTTGGCCTTTGCATCGGGTTTCATGATCTGGGTTCGTTTAGGAGATTATCCTTGCGGCGACTGCGGTTGGCTTTGATGACCTCGGCGTGCCTGGTGCCAAGCGTTCTGGCGCCCGCCACACAATCCGCCGTCGCGGCGACGCGCACGGCTGCGTCTCATGCGGCCGGCCAGACCCGCGAGGCGACCGGCGGCACGATTGCGGCGGTCGATGTTTCGGGCAATCAGCGGATCGATGCCAGCACCATCCGATCGTATATTCTGCTGCAGCCGGGTGATGCGTTCAGCGCGCGGCGGATGGATCTGAGCCTCAAGACGCTGTACGCGACCGGGCTGTTCAAGACCGTTTCGATCACCCGCCAGGGCAATGATCTGATGGTGAAGGTCAAGGAAAACCCGATCGTCAATCAGGTGTTCTTCGAGGGCAATTCGGTCGTCAAGGACAAGGACATGAAGGGCGCCATCGCGCTCAAGCCGGGGTCGGTGTTCACCGCCGGCGATGCGGCGACGGCGACCAAGGCGATTTTGGGGCTGTATGCCAAGCGCGGCCATTACAGCACGACCGTGGTGCCCGAAATCGTCAAGCTGCCGGAAAATCGCGTCAACGTCGTGTTCAAATGCCACGACGGCACGCAGACGTTGATCAGCCGGATCAATTTCATCGGCAATCATGAATATGGCCAGGGCAAGCTGCGCGAGGTGATTTCGTCGCGCCAGGATGCGTGGTACCGGTTTTTGTCGGATTCCGATCAGTACAACAGCGAGCGGGTGAAGTACGACGAATCCCTGCTCAGCCGGTTCTATTTCCATCACGGCTATGCCGATTTCAAGATTGTCAGCGCCACAGCGCAGCTCGCGCCCAATCGGAAATCGTTTTATCTGACCTTCGTGGTCGATGAAGGGCCGCGCTATCGCATCGGGTCGGTGCAGGTGGTCTCGTCGCTGCGGAAACTGCCGGGCAAGCAGTTGCGGCCGCTGGTGCCGATTGAAAAAGGCGATATTTTCGACGGCGATGCGTTGCAGGCGGCCGATAAATCGATTTCCACCTATGTGCAGGACCGCGGCTTCGCGTTTGCGCAGGTCGAGCCGGATGTGAAGGAAAACCACAAGGACCACACCATCGCGCTGACCTTCCGCGTCATCGAAGGGCCGCGGGTTTATGTGGACAATGTGTCGATCAGCGGGAATACCCGCACCGAGGATAGCGTGATCCGCCGCGAAATCGAACTCGCGCCGGGCGATGCCTATAACGAACAAGCCGTGAAGCAATCCAAGGACAATCTGGAAAACCTGGGGTTCTTCAAGAAAAAAGACATCTCGATCAAGCCGGTGCCGACGCAGCAGCCTGACCGGGTCAACCTCGACGTCGGGATCGGCGAACAGGCGAACGGGCAGTTCTCGCTCGGCGGCGGGTATTCGACCGATCTGGGTGCGTTGGTCAACGTCGGGCTCAGCCAGAGCGATTTTCTGGGCACCGGCATCGAGGCTTCGATCAGCGCGCTGCTGGCGCAGAAGGGCACGCAGTTCAACCTTGGCGTCACCAACCCGTATTTCCTCGGGCGTAATCTGATCGCCGGGTTCGATCTGTTCCGCACCGATACCGCCAATACGACGTCCTATGTGTTCAGTGAACGCTCGATCGGCGGCGATCTGCGGCTCGGGTTCCGCTATAACCAGCACGTCAGCCAGGCGTTCACCTACACGATCAGCACGCGTGACATTTATAACATCGCGACCGGCGCCAGCCTTTACATTCTGAACGAGCAAGGTTCATCGAGCCTGTCGCAGCTCGGCACCACGCTGACGTTCGATTATCGCAACGACCGACTCGACCCGACCTCTGGCGGGCTGCTCTCGCTCTCGGGCGATTTTGCCGGGCTGGGCGGCAGCGCGAAATATGTCCGCCTGCAGGCGCGCGGGGCGTATTACATTCCGCTCGCGCGGTATTTCGGCAGCAAGGCCTGGGTGCTCGAATTCGACGGGCATGTTGGCGACCTCGTCGATATTCTGGGTTATAAATCGCTGATTGCTGACCGGTTCTTCCTCGGTGGCGATAGCCTGCTTGGTTTCCAGACCGGCGGCGCCGGGCCGCATGATACGCTGTATGGCGACAGTTTGGGCGGCAAATTCATCTATACCCAGGATACCGTGCTGCACTTTCCGCTGCCGGTGTCGCCTGATCTGGGTGTGTCGGGCTTTGCCTTCACCGATATCGGCAGCCTTTCGGGCGTGAGTCCGATCTCGGTGAACGGCAAGGCCCTGGGGCTGTACGACAACGCCGCCCCGCGCATTTCCGCCGGTATCGGTGTGGCCTGGAACACACCGTTCGGGCTGATCGACCTTTCCTTCGCCCAGCCGATCAAAAAGTATAAATACGACCAGATCGAGCAATTCCGCGTTTCCTTCGGTACGAGGTTCTAATATCGTGACACGAGTTTCTTCGCTTCGCCTGGGCTTGGTTCTGCCGGCCGTTCTGTTCGGCCTTGGCATCGGTCATGCCCAGAGCAGCAATGGCCAGGGCTTTTTCATTCCGCACCCCAAGGCACCGCCGGTCAGCCATTCGGTGCCGGTTCGTGCCCAGCCGATGATCCAGCAACAGCAGCAGGGTATGCCGGAACAGGGCCAGCAGCCCGGTACCCAGGCGATTCCGCCGCAGAAACTGCCGCCAATTCCCCAGTTGCCCGCGCTGCCCAAGGAAAACGCGCCACCCGCGCCGGTGATGGGCGTGCTCTCGGTGCCGGAGGTGATGCAGCAATCGACCGCCGCACAGGGTGTCGAGAAAATCATCGAGGCGCGGCGCCAGAAACTCGCCGCCGAGGCCCAGGCCGACCAGCAGAAATGGGAGGGCGAGCAGAAGACCATCACCGGCGAGAAGGCCAAACTGTCCAAGGCCGCGTTGGCGACCAAGGAACAGGCGCTGCAGCGCGAGATCGAGGAAGCGCAGGTCGATTTCCATAACCGCAACCTCGCGATCGAGGTTTCGGCCCGAGGCGCGCTCGGGAAAATCGAATCCACCCTCATCGCCGTGATCCGCCAGGTCGCGCAGGCGCATGGCATGAACCTGGTGCTGCACCGCTCGCAGGTGGCGCTGAACGTCAACGGGTTCGACATCTCCAAGGAAGTCGCGGCGCATCTGAATACCATTCTGCCGTCGGTGGCGGTGCCGCCGGCCGTGGTTCCCAAAATGGCCAATGCGCCAGCCAAAAAATAAGGGCTGATCATGACTGATACGGCCGGCGCCGGGCTGCCGGGCGACCCACGGTTTTTTCCGCGCTCCGGCCCGTTCACCCTGGCCGAGGTTGCCGCCGCGATCGATGCGGCGGCACCCACCGGCACGCCCGAGCGGATGTTTCGCGGCATCGCGCCGCTGCAAAGCGCGGGGCCGGACGAGATCAGCTTTCTCGATAATCGCAAATACCTCAATCTGCTGGCCGAAACCCGGGCCGGCGCCGTTATTCTGCTGCCTGAGCTTGCGGATCGGCTCGGCCCGCAGAGCCTCGCGCTGCCGGTTGCGCACCCCTACCTCGCCTGGGCCAAGGCCGGTGGGCTGTTTCATAAACTGCCGCCGGCCAACCCCGGCATTCACCCTACCGCGATCATCGATCCGACCGCGCGGGTCGACGCCACCGCCGAGATTGGCCCGTACGCCATCATCGGGCCGCGCGTGGAAATCGGGCCGCGCAGCATCATCGGGCCGCATAGCGTTGTGACTGCGGGCGTGATCATCGGTGCGGATTGCCGCATCGCCGGGCATGTCTCGATCGGGTATGCGATCATTGGCGATCGGGTCACGCTGCATCCGGGCGTGCGGATCGGCCAGGATGGGTTCGGCTTTGCGCAGTCGCCCACCGGCTTCGTCAGTGTTTCGCAGCTCGGCCGGGTGCTGATCCACCACGATGTCGATATCGGCGCCAATACCACGATCGATCGCGGCTCGGCGCAGGATACCATCATCGGCGCCGGCACCCGCATCGATAACCAGGTGCAGGTGGGTCATAATGTTCAGCTCGGCCGCTGCTGCATCATTGTCGCCCAGGTCGGGATTTCGGGGTCCACCATCATCGAGGATTTCGTGGTCGCCGCCGGTCAGGCCGCGTTCTCGGGCCATCTGCGCATCGGCAAAGGCGCGCGGATCGGTCCGCAGGCCGGGGTGATGAGTAATTTGGATGCGGGAGTCGAAGTGCTCGGCAGCCCGGCACAGCCCGCCAAAGCCTTCTTCCGCGAAGTCGCCATGATCCGCCGCTTTGCGCGGCGCGACAGAATGCGGCATTCTGACGCCAAGCCGGACCAACCCACCGGCGACTGAACCACTCACAGGAAATACGGATCCATCCCGATGGACGGCACCACACCAGACAGCAGCGCGCCGGCCACACCAGCCGGCCGCACCATCGATATCGCCGGCATCTTGCACGCGATTCCGCATCGCTATCCGTTCCTGCTGATCGATCGCGTGGTCGAACTGGTCGAAAACGTCTCGGCGGTCGGGGTCAAGAACGTCTCGGTCAATGAAAACTTCTTCCAGGGCCACTTCCCCGGTCACCCCGTGATGCCGGGCGTGCTGATCATCGAAAGCATGGCCCAGACCGCCGCGGTGCTGGTGGTTGAAACGCTCGGTCCGTCGGAGGCCGGCAAGATCGTGTATTTCATGTCGGTCGAAGGGGCGAAATTCCGCCGCCCGGTTGTGCCCGGCGATACGCTGCGCATCCATGTTGTTAAAGAGCGCAACCGCGGCAATGTGTGGAAATTCCACGCCGTCGCCCGGGTCGATGGCGTCGCCGTCGCCGAAGCCACCTACGCCGCTATGATTATGGATCAGAAAGCCGACCACACATGATCCACCCCCTCGCGGTCGTCGACCCGAACGCCAAAATCGGCGCGCGCGTCCATATCGGCCCGTTCTGCATGGTCGGCCCCGGTGCCATCCTCGCCGATGGCGTCGATCTGGTCTCGCACGTCGTGGTCGATGGCCGCACCAGCATCGGCGAAGGGACCAAGGTTTTTCCGTTCGCCACCATCGGCATGGCACCGCAGGACCTGAAATATAAAGGCGAAGATACCGAAACCATCGTCGGCGCGCGCTGCACCATCCGCGAACACGCCACCATCAACCGCGGCACCGCACCCGGCGGCGGTATCACCCGCGTCGGTGACGATTGCCTGCTGATGACCGCCGTGCACGTCGCCCATGACTGCCAGCTCGGCAACGGCATCGTTATCGCCAATAACGTCGTCATGGGCGGCCACGTCGAAATCGCCGACCGCGCCATCATCGGCGGCGCCGCCGCCATCCACCAGTTCGTCCGGATCGGCCAAGGGGCGATGATCGGCGGGATGTCCGGCGTCGAAGCCGATGTGATCCCCTACGGCATGATCATCGGCAACCGCGCCCGGCTCGCCGGCCTCAATATCATCGGGCTGCGCCGGCGTAACATCGATCACGCCACCATCCACCACATGCGCGCCACCTTCAACGCCCTGTTCCGCGATTGCACCCACCCGTTCCAGGAACGCCTCGCAACCCTGCAATCGCAACCCCATGACCCCCACACCACCGAAATCCTCGCCTTCGCCGCCAACCCCGGCAAACGCGGCCTGATCCGGACGACGACCACCGCCGCTGACGACGCTGAGGGGTGACGGGGTGGGGTGGGGTGAGGAAGCAAGGCGAGGGGCTTTGCCCCCTGGACCCCCACTAAGGGCGGAGCCCTTAGAACCCGCTAGTTTTAGTAAGGGGGAGGGCGCGGCACGGGATTTTCGAGGGCGATTGCCTGGACAGCCCTCCCCCTTACTAAAACTAATGGATTTTAAAGGCCTCGCCTTTAACGGGGGTCCAGGGGGCAGAGCCCCTTGGCCTTCTTGCTCACCGAACCCCACCCCATGACCCTGGGCATCATCGCCGGCGGTGGTCCGTTGCCCGGTCAGGTCGCGTTGGCGGCGCTTGCGGCGGGGCGTGGCGTTTTTGTGGTGGCGTTGGAGGGGTATGCGGATTTGCGGGTGGTTGGTGGGTTTCCGCATGAGGTGGTGCGGTTGGGTGCGGTGGGTGTGGCGGTGGCGGCGTTGCGGCGGGCGGGGTGTGTGGATTTGGTGTTGGCGGGGCCGGTGAAGCGGCCATCTTTGCTGGATTTGCGGCCGGATGCGGTGGGGGCGCGGTTGCTGGCGCGGGTCGGGCGGGCGGCGTTTGCGGGGGATGACGGGTTTCTGGCGGCGATTGTGCGGGTTCTGGGGGAGGAGGGGTTTCGGGTTCTGGGGGCGCATGAGGTGATGGCGGAGGTTTTGGCGCCGGCGGGTTTGCTGACGCGGGTGGGGCCGGATGCGGCGGCGTTGGCGGATATTGCGCGGGGTGTTGCGGTGGTGCGGGCGATGGGTGTGGCGGATGTCGGCCAGGCTTGTGTTGTGCAGCAGGGGATTGTGCTGGCGGTCGAGGCGGTTGAGGGCACGGATGCGATGTTGGATCGTGCGGCGGCTTTGGCGCGGCCGGGGCCGGGCGGGGTGTTGGTCAAGCTGGTGAAGCCGGGGCAGGATCGGCGGGCGGATTTGCCGACGTTGGGGCCGGCGACGATTGCCGGGGCGCGTGAGGCTGGGTTGCGCGGTGTGGCATTCGAGGCGTTGGGCGCCATATTTATCGAGCGCGCGGCGATGGTTGCGTCGGCGGATGCGGGGGGGGTATTCCTGCTCGGCATCGATCCGACGTCTGTGTGATCGTGGGTCATAATCGTTGGAAAGGGAAACCAGAATGAGCGGCGAGTTTCAATATCTGCACACGATGATCCGGGTGAACGACCTGGAGGAGAGCATCGGCTTTTATACCAAGTTGCTGGGGATGAAGGAGTTGCGCCGGACTGATGTGCCGGACGGCAAGTATACGCTGGCGTTCGTGGGGTATGGTGGCGAGAAGGACCACACGGTGCTTGAGCTGACCTATAATTACGGCACCGATCATTACGATCAGGGCACGGCGTTCGGCCATCTCGCGCTGGGTGTGGCGGACATCAAGGCGACTGTGGAAAAACTGCGGGCGGCGGGGGCGAAGATTTCGCGCGAGCCGGGCCCGGTGAAGTTCGGCACCACGGTGATTGCGTTCATCGAGGACCCGAACGGCTACAAGATCGAGCTGATCGAGCGCCACTGAGATGAGCACCGCGCCGGTTCCGCCGATTCCCGCGTTGCGGCAGGGCAAGAGCCTGTCGTTTCGGGCTTTGTCGGCGGGGTTTGGCGCGCTGGAGGCGGTGGTGCCGCGCCATTGGCCGGCGGTGACGGCGGATGGCATTGCGCGGGCGGCGGGGGTTTCGCTCGATGGCGCGGCGCGGGAGGGTTTGGCGCGGCTGACCGAGGCGATGGCGCGCGAGACGCATTTTTCGTTGTTCGGGCGGGTTTCGGTGCGGTATGATCTGACCCGGCTGGCCCGCAATGCCGCGCTGATCGAGCGGATGCATGCGGAGACGCCAGCCATCGGGGCGGCGCCGGTGGTGGCGCCGCTGTTCATTATGGGGTTGCCGCGGTCGGGCACCAGTTTTTTGCATACGCTGCTTGGCTATGATCCGGACGTGATGGTGCCGCGGGTGTGGCAGACGCTGTATCCGGCGCCGCGGCCGCGCGATTTCGACAAGCGGGGGAGTGCGGCGGCGCGCAAGACGGACCGGCAGTTGGATATTTTCGCGGGGATGGCGCCGGATTTTCCGGCGATTCATCCGATCGATGCGGACAGTCCGCAGGAGTGCAGCGAGATTACCGCGCATGTGTTCCAGTCGCTGCGGTTCGATACGACGTTCCGGGTGCCATCCTACACGACATGGCTCGATGGGTTTGGCCATGATGCGGCGTTTGCGTTTCACAAGCGGTATTTGCAGGCGTTGCAGCATGGGGTGGGGGCGAAATTCTGGGCGCTGAAATGTCCTGACCATACGTTTTCGATTCCGGCGATTCTGGCGACCTATCCGGATGCGCGGTTCGTGGTGGTGCATCGGGACCCGGTGCATGTGTTTGCCTCGGTCGCGCATATGACGGAGGTGCTGCGGGCGCCGTTTTTGCGGGAGATCGATACGGTGGAGATCGGCCGGCAGGTGACGGAGCGTTGGATCGAGGGGGCGAAATTGCTGGTGGCGTTCGACCGCAGTGGCGCGGTGCCGCCGGAGCGGTTGATCAACCTGCACTATGAGGATTTGACGGGTGATCCGGTCGCGACGGTGGACCTTGTCTATCGTCATTTCGGCGAGACGCTGTCACCGGCGGCGGCGGCGGCGATGCGCTTGCATCTGGCTGCGGCGCCGCGCGGCGGGTATGGCCGCAACCGCTATCAGATGGCGGATTTTGGGATCAATCCTGAGCGGCTCCGGCCGGATTTCGCGCCGTATATGGATTATTTCGGCATCAATACGCGGGCTGCACCGGTCGAACTGCCGGCGTAAAACGACGGCCCTTGCCTGGGGTTCGTCAATATTTGAGGCGTTTAATCATTACATATATAGTATCCTCTATTTCAATTTATTGTGATTTCAGATCAACCTTGTCTAAGGCTTCGCAACTGTGTTGGGCACTCTGATCAGGGCGATTGTTGTAATCGTTGGTAACTCGAAATTAACGCGCGCGTGGTTACGATCGATGCGCTGTCCAGCGATGGCAATACGCTGGCGAAACCTCTACACATTTGTCTAAATTTCTGATACAAACCTTTATGTAACGAAATTTGGAGGCCTATCGGGTCTCTGTCTCGTTGCGCTCAGGAGAGATGTTTTTGTCTGCAGTGATCCCGTTTCCGCGCCACCAGCCCGGCAAAGGCAAGGATACTGTGTGCTTCCTGATCGCTGACCTGGAAACGACAATTGCCGCGCCGACACCGGCGCGCTCCAGTACACCGCAGCCGTCGTTGGCCGGACATGAAGCGCTGATCGGGCGCATCGTCGGTGAACGCGGTGGCCGCGTGTTCAAATCGGTTGCCACGCGCTCTTACGCCGCGTTTGCCAGCGTCGGCCCTGCGATTGCGGCGGCACTCGAACTGCAACGCGCCTTTATCGCGCGCGGCTCGAACGATGGGGTGGCGGTGCGCGCGGCCATTCACGCCGGCGTGGCGGAATTGGTCGGGGACCAGTATGGCGGCGCAGCACTCAACCGGGCCGCTCGGCTTGCGGCGATTGCGCATGGCGATCAGGTGCTGGTTTCGGCGGCCGCCGCGCGGATGGTCGATGCCGCCGAACTGCCGGCGTTCGCGACCATCGACCGGCTCGGCTGGTTCCGACTGCGTGACCTGCTTGAGCCCGAGGCGGTGCACCAACTCACCCACCCCGACCTGCGCGCCGATTTCCCGCCGCCGCGCTCGTTGGATAGTGGGCCGCACAATTTGCCGCTGCTGAGCAATTTGTGCATCGGCCGGAACCAGGAACTCGCGGTGCTCGGCGAATTGCTCGATCATCATCGCCATCGGCTGATCAGCATCGTTGGTCTGGGCGGGATCGGTAAGACGCGGCTGGCGCTGCAATGCGGGGCGGAGAATCTGGCCTGGTTTCCCGATGGGGTGTGGTTCGTCGATGTCGGGGTTTTGTCCGACGCTGGGCAGGTGGCCGAGGCGGTGTGCACGCTACTCGGCTTCAAATTAGGTGGGGATCGCACGGCGGCGGAACTGCTGCCCTCGCTGTTGCGCCACAAGCGGCTGATGATCGTGTTCGACAATTGCGCGCATCTTGCGGGGCAGGTGGGTAGTCTTGCCACCGAACTGCTGCGCGGCTGCCGTGACGTCACTGTGCTGGCCACCAGCCGGACCGCGATCGGGGTGGACGGCGAATACTGCATGGCGCTCGGCGGTCACTTCATGCCGACCGAGGACGACGAGGTTACGCTCGCCACCGCCATGGCCGCCCCGGCGATTCGACTGTTCGTTGCGCGGGCCCGGCAGGCCGTGACCGATTTCCAGCTCACCGAGGCCAATCTGGCGATGGTTGCAGCGATCTGCCGTCGCCTCGATGGCGCGGCGCTCGCGATCGAACTCGCCGCGGCACGGCTGCGCCAGCTATCCTTGCGCGAATTGCTACGCGACCTGTTGCAAAGCGCCGCCCCGCCGCTCGATCCGCCGGGCCGTAGCCTCTCCGGCGATCATGCGCTCGACCGTGCGATCGAGAATAGTTACGAGGTCTTGAATGCGGACCAGCGGGTTGCCTTCGCCCGGCTTGCAGTGTTCGGCGGGAGTTTCACGCTCGATGCCGCGCGGGAGACCATCGGCATGAGCCCCCTGCGGCCGTCCCAGGTGCCGGAGCTGGTGGGTGCGCTGATCGATCAGGCGATGCTGACCAGAGTGCCTGGGTGGTCCGATGAAACCCGCTATCGTCTGGCCGACACGGTACGAAGCCACGCCATTGAAAAACTGCGGGGCGACGCCGCTCGGCACGACGTCATGGACCGTTTATGCGCCTGGCTCATCCGCCACTACGGCGAGGGCGAGCGCAGCTGGGCCGCCAGCCGCGCCGATGAATGGCTGGCGCGCTACCGGTGCGACATCGATAACCTGCGCGCGGCACTTGCCTGGGCGTTCGGCACGTCTGCCTGTTTTTTGCCGCGCGACCCCGGCTCGATCACCGATACCGGCAACGGCAACACCGCCGCCGGCCTCATGCTGGTCAGCCTGACCAGCGAGTTGTGGCGCGATACCGGCATGACCGCGGAACAGCGCCACTGGTTGCATATCGCACACCCCCGCATCGGCGCCGCTACACCCGATCGCGTTGCCGCGCGCATCGGGCTCGATATCGCGTTCACGGTCGGCGGCGGTGCGTTCGGCGACAAACGCCGGGTCGGCGACGCACTCGATGCGCTGACCCGCTACAAGATCGCCGGCAAAGACGAGGAGATCGCCCTCGCGGCATCGCGCATCGCCATCTGTGTCATGAGCCCGGAGGATAGCTCAACCGCGCAACCCTATGTGGCGCTGATGGAGGCCGCCCTGCCGAACATGGGCCGCACCCGGCGGCGTGCCTGGCTGCTGAACGTGTTGGCCGTGATCGCCCATTTCGGGGGCGACAGCCGCCGCGCGATTGCGCTGCTCGATGAATCGTTGGCGATCAGCCAGCACTTTCGCGATCAGGTCAATAGCCAGATCGCGGGGCTCAACCTTGGTGAATTCCTGTTCGCCCAGGGCGATGCCGAACGTGCCGCCAAGGAGGCCACCGCGGTGGCGACGAGTTGCCGTGAGACCGGCAATCTGATTGATCTGGCGTTCTCGCTCAGCAATCTCGCCTCGTATGCCATGGTGCTGAACGATATGCCGTGGGCCCGCGCCACTTTGGCCGAAGCGCTGACGGTGTTGGCCGATATCAACATCGAATTCGTCCTGATATCCTGCCTGCAAACCGCGGCCCTGCTCGCCGCACGCGACGGGGCGCTGCAGAACGCCTGTCGCCTCGCCGGCCACACCGGGCGTTTCTACGAGGTCAACGCGCTTGCGCGCGAACCGACCGAAGCCGCGATTTTCCTTGCGCTGAGCGGCACGCTCGATCAGGCGGAGGCGAATGGTTTGCTGTCACACGCCGAGCGGGGGGTGCTGATCAGCGAGGGCGGCAACCTCAAAACGCGGCACGCGATCGAACTCGCTACCCAGAGTCTGACCGCTCCGGCCTGAGGCTAGCGATCGTGCGGCCGTACCACGCTCTGGTACAGCAGCATTGGCACATCGTCGCGCACGAAACCCTCGACCTCGACCATGCCGATGGCGCCCAGCACCGTGCGGCTCGCGAAATTATCGGCGCGCGCCACGGCGACGATCCGGGGCAGGTGCGCCTGATCATGGCCGTAGCGCAAGGCGGCACCGCCCGCCTCACGCGCCAGACCGGCGCCGCGCACCTCCGGCCACAGGGCGAACCGCAGCGCGACACCACGCCCGTCCGCGCGCGCCGCCAGCCCGGTCATGCCGATGAAATTGCCGGTGTGCAGACCGCGCACGGTCCAGATGCCGTAGCCATGCCGGCCCCATAAACCGATGTCCTCGGCCAATTCCTCCGCCGCACGTTCGCGGGTGCGCACGCCGCCCAACATCAGGGCGAAGGCGCGTGGGTCGGTCTTCAACGCGACCAGATCGGCGAGGTCGGCCCAGCTGACCGGGTCGAGCCGTAATCGCGCGGTGGTGATGCGCCAGGTGGGGTTGGTCATCGCGGGGCTCCGCGTGATCTTTCGCCAGGGGCTCCGCCCCACACCCCGCCAGGGGCTCTGCCCCTGGACCTCGCTAAGGGCTTAGCCCTTAGAACCATTAGTTTTAGGATTGGGGAGGGCGCGGCCATGCTTTCGCCGTCGCAACGCCGTGCCGCGCCCTCCCCAATCCTAAAACTAGCGGATTCCAAAGGCTCCGCCTTTGGTGGGGGTCCAGGGGGCAAAGCCCCCTGGTGGGGTTTGGGGCGAAGCCCCATTCTGTTCCAGCCCCGACCTAGCGCGTCAGCGGGCGATATTTGATCCGGTGCGGTTCGGTCGAGTCTGCACCTAGTCGGCGGCGTTTGTCTTCTTCGTAGGCTTGGAAGTTGCCTTGGAACCATTCGACGTGGCTATCGCCTTCGAAGGCGAGGATGTGGGTGGCGAGGCGATCGAGGAACCAGCGATCATGCGAGATGATGACCGCGCAGCCGGGGAATTCCATCAGCGCGTCTTCGAGGGCCCTCAAGGTATCGACATCAAGATCATTTGTCGGTTCGTCCAACAGGATGACGTTGTGTTCGCCTTTGAGCATTTTGGCGAGGTGGACGCGGTTGCGTTCGCCGCCCGAGAGAATGCCGACTTTCTTTTGCTGATCGGAGCCTTTGAAGTTGAAGGCGCCGACATAGGCGCGTGAGGGCACCGAGCGTTTGCCGAGGGTGATGACGTCGGTGCCGCCGGAGACTTCTTCCCAGACCGATTTATCCGGGTTGAGGCTGTCGCGTGACTGATCGACGTAGCCGAGCTTGACGGTGTCGCCCACTTTGAAGGTGCCGCCGTCGGGGTGTTCGACGCCGGTGATCATTTTGAACAGCGTGGTCTTGCCCGCTCCGTTCGGCCCGATCACGCCGACGATGCCGCCTGGCGGCAGTTTGAACGAGAGCCCGTCGATCAGGACGTGGTTGCCGAAGCCTTTGCGCAACTCTTCCGCCTCGATCACGGTGCCGCCGAGGCGCGGGCCGGGTGGGATGATGATTTCCGCGACCCCGCCGACCTGCTCGTTCGATTTCGCGAGCATATCCTCGTAGCGGGTGATGCGGGCCTGGTTTTTGGCCTGACGGGCCTTGGGCGAGGCGCCGATCCATTCGCGCTCTTCCTTGAGGGCGCGCTGGCGGCCGGATTCTTCCTTTTCCTCCTGCGAGAGGCGTTTTTGCTTCTGTTCGAGCCAGGAGGTGTAATTGCCCTCGAACGGGTAGCCGCGGCCGCGCTCGAGTTCGAGGATCCAGTTGGTGACGTTTTCGAGAAAATACCGGTCATGGGTGACCACGATCACGGTGCCGGCGTAGTTGCGCAGGGTTTTTTCGAGCCAGGCGACCGATTCCGCATCGAGGTGGTTGGTCGGTTCGTCGAGCAGCAGGAGGTCGGGTTTTTCGAGCAGGAGGCGGCATAGGGCGACGCGCCGGCGCTCGCCGCCGGACAGGTTGGTGACGGGGCTTTCCGCGGGCGGGCAGCGCAGGGCATCGAGCGCGATGTCGATCCGCCGGTCGAGCTCCCAGCCGTCATCAGCGTCGATCTTTTCCTGCAACATGGCCTGTTCGGCCAGCAGGTCGTTCATTTTGTCGTCGTCCATCGGCTCGGCGAATTCCTCGGAAATCGCGTTGAACCGGGCCAGCGCCGCGCGCAGATCGGCGAAGGCGAGGGCGACGTTGTCACCGACGGTGAGGTCCGGCTCGAGATGTGGCTCCTGCGACAGATAGCCGATGGTGGCGCCCTCGGCGGCCCAGGCTTCGCCGCCGAACTCCTTTTCGATGCCCGCCATGATTTTCAGCAGGGTCGATTTGCCGGCACCGTTGACGCCGAGCACGCCGATCTTCACGCCGGGCAGGAACGAGAGGGTGATGCCTTTGAACACCTCGCGCCCGCCGGGGAAGGCTTTGGTGAGGTCTTTCATGACATAGACGTATTGGTAAGCGGCCATTGGCTGATCCTGTCCGGTGAGGGCGTGGGTTGGGGCCGGTATAGGAATAGCGCGCCGGTTGGGCAACCGGCGGTCGAAATCAGGCTTCGCCGATTTCGTTAACCAAGTGGAAAGGCTGACCGGTTATACCACTGGTATGGTCTGGTTATCGCCGATCATCCTCGTTTCGGGACAATAAGTCTCTTGTCCAGGCCGGTTTGCCGCGGCCAGTATTTTACTCAGCAGTCGGTAATATAGGCGACATTTGGTGCTTTGAAGAATGATTGCACGAGACGTGGTTTGCGCTTGATGGCGGCGAGTTGGGCTTCGATT
>NZ_NCJX01000037.1:0-21515 GCF_002282635.1 Acidiphilium sp. 34-64-41
GACGGAAAATCCGAGGCAGCGCCCTCCCCTTGCCTAAAACTAGCGGGTTCTAAGGGCTAAGCCCTTAGTGGGGGTCGAGGGGGCAAAGCCCCCCGCCTTGCTTACCCCGAGCGCCCCCCCCACCCGGCCCCATGCGCCGGTATTTTTTGCAGGGCGGGGGTTTTGCCGGTATGCGGCGCGGGTGTGGGTTGGGTTTTGGAGTGGTGGGTGCGGGTGTGAGCGGTATTGCGGCGGCGGGGCTGGTGTTGGTGACGGGGGCGACGGGGTTTGTCGGGGCGGCGGTGGCGCGTGCTTTGGCGGTCCGGGGGGTTTCGGTGCGGCTGATGCATCGGGCGGGCAGTGATCTGGCCAATCTGGCTTGTGTGCCGGGCGAGCGGGTGGTTGGTGATTTGACCGATCCGGCGTCGTTGGGCCGTGCGGTGGCGGGGTGTCGGTATGTGTTTCATGTTGCCGCCGATTATCGTTTGTTCGTGCCGGACCCGGCGGCGATGCGGCGGGTCAACATCGATGGCACGGTTGCGTTGTTGCGTGCGGCGCGGGCGGCGGGTGTCGAGCGTGTGGTCTACACCAGCAGTGTGGCCGCCCTTGGCCTGATCGGCAATGGGACGCCGGCGGACGAGTTGACGCCTAACGAGGCTGCCGATCATGTCGGCCCGTACAAGCGCTCGAAATACGAGGCGGAGGTAGCGGTGCGATCGCTCGCCGCACAGGGGCTGGATGTGGTGATCGTCAACCCGACGGCGCCGGTCGGGCCGGGCGACATCAAACCGACGCCGACCGGGCGCATGGTGCTCGATGCCGCGCGTGGCAAAATGCCCGCCTATGTCGAAACCGGCATGAACATCGTGCATGTCGACGATGTCGCGGCGGGGCATATTCTGGCGTTGGAGCGGGGGCGATCGGGTGAGAGTTATATTCTCGGCGGCGAGGATCTGATGCTGTCGGACATCATCGGCCTGATCACCAGGCTGGCCGGCCGCAAGCCGCCGCGCGTCAAGCTGCCGATCGGCCCGTTGATGCCGCTGGCGGCGGCGATGGAGGCCTGGGCCCGCGTTTCCGGCACCGAACCGTTGATGACGCGCGATACGCTGACCATGGCGCGCAAGCTGATGTTCTTTTCCTCGGCCAAGGCGATCGGCGCGCTCGGTTATGCGCCGCGCCCGGCCGCGATGGCGGTGCGTGATGCGCTGGTCGATTTCAGCCGGCGCGGCCTGCTCGACCGCGCGCGGTTCCACCCCGATGTGCTGGCGGTTTCATGATCATCGCCGGTCTGGCCGCGCTGATCTGGCTCTATCTCTATGCGCTGCATGGCGGGTTCTGGCGCAGCACGCCCGAACTGGCGCCCGAACTGGCGCCCGAACGGCCGCTCGATGCCCCGCGGGTCGACATCATCGTCCCGGCGCGCGACGAGGCGGGCACCATCGCCGCGGTGGTCGCCTCGCTGCTGGCGCAGGATTACGCCGGCCCGCTGCGGCTGTTTCTGGTCGATGATGGCAGCACGGATGGCACCGCCGCCGCCGCGCGCGTGGCCGCCGGCGATGATCCGCGCTTTCACCTGATCACCGCTGCGCCGAAACCGCCCGGCTGGTCGGGCAAATTATGGGCGCTGGACCAGGGCATCGGCCACAGCGCGGCCGGGTTCCTGCTGCTGACCGATGCCGACATCACGCATGATCCACGCCATCTCGCCACGCTGATGGCCCGGATCAGCCAGCCCCGGCGCGGCGCGCGGCTGGACATGGTCTCCGAAATGGTCCGGCTGAACTGCACCAGCACGGCGGAACGCGCGCTGATCCCCGCCTTCGTCTATTTCTTTCAGATGCTCTATCCGTTCGCGCGGGTGAACGACCCGCTGGCAAGCACGGCGGCTGCGGCCGGCGGCGTCGTGCTGATCCGGCGCGAGGCGTTGGTGCGGATCGGCGGCATCGCCAGCATCCGGCGCGCCCTGATCGACGATGTCACGCTGGCGCAGCGGGTCAAGCAGGCGGGTGCGATCTATCTCGGTCACAGCAATCTCGCCCGCTCGATCCGCCCCTATCCGCACTATCGCGATCTCCGCGCGATGATCGCGCGCACCGCCTTCACCCAGCTGCGCTATTCCTATGCGCTGCTCGCGCTGACCATCGCCGGCATGGCGCTGGTCTGGCTGGTGCCACCGCTGACGCTCCTGTTCGGCGCCGGTGCCGCGCGGCTGTGCGGCCTCCTCGCCTGCGTGCTCGCCGTGCTGAGCTATCGGCCGACCTTGCGCCGCTACGGCCTGTCCCCGGTCTGGGCGCTGGCATTGCCGCTGATCGCGCTCATTTATATCGAAGCCACCATCGCCTCGGCCTGGCGCTACGCAAGCGGCACCGGGGCGGCGTGGAAAAACCGCGACTACGGGGCGCAGACATGAGCGTGACAGCAACCAACCCAACCCAGGCGGCCGGCGGCGACGTCGAACTTGCCTCCGGCAAGGACAAGGGCGACGAGAATTTCCCGGTTGGCTCCTGGCTGATCCGGCGCGACCTGCGCCGCCACGTCCACGCCTATTATGCCTTCGCCCGCAACGCCGATGACATCGCCGACCACCCCACCCTCACCCCTGAGGACAAGATCGCCCGGCTCGACGTGATGGAAGCGGTCCTGACCGGTGCCGCCGATCACGGCTCGACCTCGGCACTCCGCCTGCGCGCCAGCCTCGCCGAAACCGGGGTCGATCCGGTCCACGCCACCGAATTACTGATCGCCTTCCGCCAGGACGCGACCAAGCACCGCTACGCCACCTGGGCCGAGCTGATGCACTACTGCCGCTACTCCGCCGCCCCGGTCGGGCGCTACGTGCTCGCGCTGCACGGCGAGAACACGGCGAGCTGGCCCGCCTCCGATGCACTGTGCGCCAGCCTGCAGGTGCTCAACCACATCCAGGATTGCGCCAAGGATTTCGCCGAACTCGACCGATCCTACCTGCCGGACGATTGGCTGACCCGCGAGGGCCTGACCGCCGCCGCCGTGACCGATCCCGCGACATCCCCCGCCCTGCGCCGCGTGCTCGATGCGATGCTGGCGGCAACCGCCGACCTCAACCGCGCCGCAACCCCCCTGCCCGGCCACGTCCGCGCGCGCGGCCTGCGCGTCGAAACCGCCATCATCCTCGCCCTCGCCCGCCGCCTGCACGCAAGACTGTGCCGGCAGGACCCGCTGGCGATGCGGGTGAAGCTGCGACCGGCCGATGCCGCCGCCGCCCTGCTCGCCGGCCTGACCCGGACGCTCGGATGAACGATCTCGCTGTCCAGGATGCCGCCGCCGTCACTGCGGCGACCCGCGCCGCCGGCACCTCGTTCTACCGCGGCATGGCCGTGCTCTCGCCGCCCCGCCGCGTCGCGATGTACGGCATCTATGCGTTCTGCCGCACGGTCGATGACATCGCCGACGAAGACGCCCCGCTCGCCGCCAAGCAGGCGGGGCTGGAAGCCTGGCGCAACCGCATCGCCCGCCTCGCCGCGGGCGGCGACGATGCGGTCACCCGCGTCCTGCGCGATGCCTCGCTGCGCTACGCCCTCCGCCGCGAGGATTTCCACGCGATCATCGATGGCATGGCGATGGATGCCGGCGCGCCGATCATCGCCCCCGACGCCGCGTTCCTCGATCTGTATTGCGACCGTGTCGCCTCCGCGGTCGGCCGCCTCGCCATCCGCGTGTTCGGCGAGGTTTCCCTGGCCGGCGACGATGTCGCGCATCATCTCGGCCGCGCCCTGCAACTCACCAACATCCTGCGCGACGTCGCGGAGGATGCCGCGCGCGGCCGCATCTACCTGCCGCGCGAAGCCCTGCTCGCCGCCGATGTACCGCTCAACCCGTCACGCATCCTCGCCGCCCCCGGCCTGCCCCGCGCGATGGCCGCCATCGGCACCCAGGCCGAAGCCCATTTCGCCGCCGCCGCGCTGGCGATGCGCCTGTGCAACCCGCGCGCGGTGCGCCCCGCCCGCATGATGGCCGCCGCCTACCGCCCCCTGCTCAGCCGGATGCGGCGCGAAGCCTTCGCCCACCCCGAACGCCGCCCCCGCCTGTCCACCGCGCGCAAACTCCTGCTGGCCGTGCAGTTGCTCCTCCTCACCGATCGCCGCCGATGAACCGGGTCCATGTCATCGGCGCCGGCATGGCCGGCCTGTCCGCCGCCACCTCGCTCGCCGCGCGCGGGGTCAGCGTCGTCCTGTACGAGGCGGCGAAATGGGGCGGCGGCCGCTGCCGCTCGTACGACGATGCCACGCTCGGCTGCCGGCTCGACAACGGCAACCACCTGCTCCTGTCGGGCAACCGCTCCACCATGACCTATCTCGACCGGATCGGCGCTGCCGATACGCTGGTCGGCCCGGACAAACCGCTGTTCCCCTTCATCGACCTGGTGTCGGGTGCGGCCTGGACCCTGCGCCTCAACCGGGGCGCAACACCCTGGTGGGTACTGCGCAAAACCTGGCGCGTGCCGGGCACCACCCCGCGCGACTACTGGGCGCTGCGCCGCCTGCAACGCGCCAAACCCGACGATCTGGTGGAGAACCTGCTCGGCACGCTCGGCCCGCTGTACGATCGCCTGCTCGAACCGCTGTCGATCGCAGCGCTCAACACCAAGCCCGATGTCGCCGCCGCCGCCCCGCTCGCCGCCGTGGTCGCCGAAAGCATCGCGCTCGGCGGTGCCGCCTCGATGCCGCGCTACCCGGCGATCGGCCTGTCGGAAAGCTTCGTCGATCCCGCCCTCGCCTTCCTGCGCGCCCACGGTGCCGAGTTCCGCTTCGGCGCCCGCGTCGCCGGCCTGACCGTCTCGGCCAACCGCGTCACCGGCCTGGTCGGCCCGAACGTCGATGAAATCATCGACCCCGACGACCGGGTCATCCTCGCCACCCCGCCCTGGGTCGCGGCCGATCTGCTGCCCGGCCTGATCGTGCCCAATGCGTTCGAAGCCATCCTCAACCTGCATTTCCGCGCCGGGATCGATGCCGGCAAGGCCGGGTTCTACGGCCTGCTCGGCGGCGTCGCCGAATGGGTGTTCGAAAAAACCGAGGTCGTCTCGGTCACGATCAGCGCCGCCAACGACCGGCTCGATACCGACCCCGAAACCCTGGCCGCCGAAGTCTGGTCCGACCTGCGGCGCGGCTTCGGCCTGCCGCGCACCATGCCGCCCTACCGGGTGGTGCGCGAAAAACGCGCAACCTTCGCCGCCACCCCCGCACAACTCGCCCGCCGCCCCGGCCCGGCCACCAGCCTGCTCAATCTGAAACTCGCCGGCGACTACACCGCAACCGGCCTGCCCTCAACCATCGAAGGCGCCATCCGCTCCGGCGAAACCGCAGCTGCGATGATGTAGCGCGCCGATTACGATTTCCCGCCAACCCGAAAACGGAACGATCGAACCCAGCCACGCGCGCCCATCCTGCGGCTAATCATCGCCAAAATCCGCCGCCCAGTGCCGCACTTTCGTGACAGCACCGGCACTAAGTCAGACGCCCTGTCGTTGTTGGAAATACCGGTAATTTTGCAACACCTGCAAGTATTTGCAGACCTCTGGGGCAAGTTCCACAAAATTGGCTTGACCCGACAATCCCCGCGGTTGATTTGTCACAAAACTACAAAGAACAGACAATTAGGGGAAACGAAGTTTGGCCGATCGCCGGCAACATCATTGCGCGCTATCCGACGCACACGGGACTCCATCACCCGATGGCCAGCGCGCCATGATCGCGGCCGCGCCCCAGCTTGATCGGCGGATCATCGAGAAACTGATGCAGCGCGAGCGCGACGCCGCCCATCGGTGCCGCATCGTCCCCGAGCACGGACACCACGAGTTCAACATCGCGCATGATGGCCGCGAGCGCGTTGGCATGCAGCGACTCCATGGCCGCCGGCAGCAGGCAGGGTGCCAGCCGCGCCAGACTGCCGCCCAGCACGATGCGGCGCGGACTGACGATATTGATCAGATTCGCCAGCCCCAGCCCCAGATAATAACCGGCCTCGCCCAGCACCGCCCGCACGATCGCATCGCCCTGCTCAAAGCCGCGCAAAATCCCCGCCACATCACGCGCCTGATGACCCTTGGCCGCCAATTCGGCCAGAATCGCCCGCTCGGACACATAAGCCTCGAGGCAGCCGCGCGCCCCGCAGCCACACGCCCGCCCGCCCGGCACCATCTTCATATGGCCGATCTCGCCGGCCAGCCCATGCGGCCCGCGATACACCTCGCCCATCATGTACAAACCACCGCCGATGCCCGACCGCCCCATAATGTAGACAAAATCGGTAATATCGCGGCTCGCCCCGAACAGATGCTCGGCGATCGCTGCCGCCTTCACGTCGTTTTCCAGCCGGATCGGGCATTTCAGATGCCGCGCCAGCATCGCCGCGATATCGAGATCGCGCCAGCCGAGGTTGGGGGCGAACACCACCCTTCCCTCGAGCGAGACCAACCCCGGCAGCGCGATGCCGACGCCCAGCAGCGCCCCGCGCCTGGCCTTCACACTGCGCAGCGCGGCAACCACCCCCTCATGCGCGGCCAGCGCCGCCGCCTCGGGCTCGGTGCTGCCGGCCACCGTGATATCGGCGCAAGCCATCCCGTCGATCGTTGCGAGAGTAACACGGATCGCGTCCGGTTCGATCCCGATCCCGGCCAGAAAACCAGCGCGCGCATCGATGTTCAACGCAACCGTCGGCCGGCCGGCGCGCCCGGTCGGTGCATCGGTGGTGCGGCGCACAATGCCGGTTGCTTCCAAATTCGTAATGATAATCGAAATCGTGGCCGGGTCGATGCCGGATTGTATCGACAATCTCTGCTGCGAAATCCCCGGATTCTGGCGAATGATGTGAAACAGCCGGCCGGTGTTGATGCGCCGGATCAACGCGGAATTGACGCGGGTACGGGTCATGCGGCGCGCTTGAAATCGGGCACGATGTTAGCCGGTTTCATGGGTTCAGCTCGACGTTTCGCCGTCCGGTTGAATTTCGCATTGACACCGCAGACGCTCCTCATTAAGGGTTTTTTAAAGAGTAAAAATAATTCACGCAAGCGACAGATTGTTCGAAATTGCGTGGATCGAAGCGGGGACGAAACGATGATACATGCAAACACCGCTGCAATGTCACAAAATACGTGCATCTCCCGTGCACGTCGGTTTCATTTCCCGCGCCCCCCTCGGCGGCTGTGCTGCAGCCGCCATCACCAGTTCCTGCCCGGCGCCGATGGCGCGGTACCGGGGTGTCTTTGCGCCACCAAAACAGGTTTCGCCGCAAACTAAAATCACGCAACATGGAGGTCCGTTTTGAACCATAACCAACCAGCCAAGCTCCGGAACCGGCTCGCAGGCACGTTCGCCGCAGCAGCCTTGTTCGCAACGGTTCTTGGCGTCAGCAGCCCCGCCCAGGCCCAGCAGGCCGCGCCCGAGGTCAATCTGGCACCGTCGCCGATTCAAAGCCTTGGCCAGTCGCTCTACAACGATGGCATCTATCTGAACTCGCGCTACCTCGGTGAATTCGCAGGCTCGGTCAGCGGCGGTCAGCGCCAGGGCACCGATTACGCCGGCGAACTCAACTTCGGCGCGACGTTCGACATGGAAAAACTCGCCGGCATCCAGGGCGGTTCGTTCCATGTCCTGTTCACCCAGCGTCATGGCAACAATCTCGCCGCACAGACCATCAACAACAGCGTGTCCGTCCAGCAGATCTACGGCGGCGGGCAGACGGCGCAGTTGACGATCCTGACCTATGAACAAAAACTGTTCAACAACATGGTCGACCTCGAAGCCGGCCGTACCGACATGCCGGATAGTTTCGACGTGTCCTCGTTCTATTGCGATTTCCAGTCGAACGCGATCTGCGGCAATCCGCCGGACATGGGCAAAATCACGACCACCAGCTTCTACGCCGTCGCGGTGTGGGGCGGGCGCGTCCTGATCACTCCGACGCCGAACCTCTACGTCAAATTCGGCGCCTATCAGTCGACCAACAATGAAAATCCGGATGCCCATCACGGCTTCTACTTTGGCACCGCCGATTCGAACGGCTATCTGCTGCCGGTCGAAGTCGGCTTCAAAAACAAGACCCCCGGCGCAATTGCAAACAACCGCTTCGATGTCGGTGCCATTTTCGATCGCGCCAAATACACAGCGCCCTACTACGGCTCCGGCACGTACAACAATGAATCCGCCGTCTACGCCCAGGCGCAAGGCATGCTCTACCAAACAGCGCCCAACTCTCCCCGGGGTATCTATGGCTTTACTGAAGCCATGATCGGCACCGCCGGCGGCAAGCAGGTTTCGAACTTCCAGGCTGAAGCCGGCATGATCTGGGAAGGCCCCTTCGCGAGCCGTCCGAACGACAACATTGGCGTTGCCGTCAGCGGTATCCACTACAACAACCGCTACCTGAACTCGCTGTACCAGACCCGCCTCGCCGAAGGCGGCGCCGGACGGCCGGATCACAATTTGATCATGACCGAAGTCCACTACGCGATCCAGGTCAACAAATGGCTGAACGTGATGCCGAACTTCCAGTACATCATCAATCCGGACGGCCAGGGCTTCTCGACCTACTCGACCCACAACCTGCCGAATGCCGCCGTGTTCGGCATCCAGCTCTACGTCGACCTGCCGACGCTGTTCGGCATTCCGACCAAGTCGTAACCAACCCCGATCACCCGATCGGATCGCAAACCCCGGGGCCAGTCCCCGGGGTTTTTTTATGTCCAGAGCAGTTCCCGTTTGCCCTGTTGCCACCATGTCATCCGCAGCATCACCGCACCGCAGGAAAGGAGTTTCAGCATGGCCCTCCGCCCCGCCATCATCCCCGAAAACAGCTTCGGCGCCCGCAATGCCTGGGCCGAACCGGCCTGACATGCCAGTGATCGAAAACGTCTGGGACTATCCGCGCCCGCCCCGGCTCGAACCCGTGCCGCTGCCGCTCCGCATCGACTTCAACGGCACCACCATCGCCGCAACGACCGAAGGCTTTCGCGTGCTCGAAACCAGCCACCCCCCGGTCTACTACCTCCCCCGCACCGCCTTCTCCTGCGGCATCGAACCCCGCAGCGGCGGCAGTTTCTGCGAATGGAAAGGCCGCGCCTCCTACTGGTCATTGCGCCAGGGCGACCGGATCGCGGTCGACGCCGCCTGGAGCTACCCAACCCCCACACAAGGTTTCCTGCCGATCCGCGACTACCTCGCGGTCTACGCCGGCCGGGTCGATGCGTGTTTCGTGGGCGATGAACAAGTCACCCCCCAGCCCGGCGGCTTCTACGGCGGCTGGGTCACCGCCAACCTGATCGGCCCCTTCAAAGGCAGCCCCGGCACGATGGGTTGGTAAAACGCCCCCGATAACGGGCGGCAGCCAGCCCATCGCACCGGTTGCCGCACGATCGCCCGCGCGCTATCAGCCCCCATGAACTCCCCTATCGAAACCGCCCCCGTCATGAATTTCCCGATCGCGGTCCCCGCGCTGCAACGCGCGCTGACCGCACGCGGCTACATCGAACCCACCAGCGTCCAAAGCGCCGTCCTCGCCGACGACGCCACCGAGCGCGACCTGCTGGTCTCCGCCCAGACCGGGTCGGGCAAAACCATCGCCTACGGCCTCGCCTTCGCCAGCACCATCATGAACGACGGCGCCCTCCCGCCGCCCACCGCCCCACTCGCCCTGATCATCGCCCCCACCCGCGAACTCGCCATCCAGGTCCACGCCGAACTCGCTTGGCTCTACGAATTCACCGGTGCCCGCGTCGTCTCCTGCGTCGGCGGCATGGACCCCCGGCGCGAACAACGCGCCCTCGCCGCCGGCTGCCACATCGTCGTCGGCACCCCAGGCCGCCTGCAGGATCACCTCGAACGCCGCCACCTCGATGTCAGCGCCCTGAAAGTCGTCGTGCTCGACGAAGCCGACGAAATGCTCGACCTCGGCTTTCGCGACGAGCTTGAATTCATCCTCGGCACCACCCCCACCGAACGGCGCACCCTGCTGTTCTCCGCCACCATCGCCCGCGAAATCGCCGCCCTCGCCCGCCAATACCAGCGCGACGCCTTCCGGATCGATACCGTCGCCCGCAACCAGCCCCACGCCGATATCGAATACCGCGCCATCCGCGTCGCCGCCCATGAAATCGAACACGGGCTGGTCAATTTGCTGCGCTTTCACGAACTCGGCGGCTGCCTCGTGTTCTGCTCGACGCGCGAAGCCGTCCGCCAACTCCACGGCCGCCTGCAGGAACGCGGCTTCGCCGTCGTCGCCCTCTCCGGCGAACTCAGCCAGACCGAACGCAACACCGCCCTGCAATCCCTGCGCGACGGCCGCGCCCGCGTCTGCATCGCAACCGATGTCGCCGCCCGCGGCCTCGATCTGCCCAACCTCGATCTGGTCATCCACGCCGACCTGCCCAACAACAAAGCCATCCTCACCCACCGCTCCGGGCGCACCGGCCGCGCCGGCCGCAAAGGCCTCTGCGTCCTGCTCGTCCCCAACAGCCGCCGGCGCCAGGCCGAAGCCCTGCTCGCCTCGGCCAACATCAAAGCGAGCTGGGACGAACCACCCTCGGCCGACTCCATCCGCGCCCGCGATCAGGCCCGCCTGCTCACCGACCCGCTGCTGACCGAACCACCCCTCGATGACGATCTCACCGCCGCCCGCGAATTGCTCGGCGGCTACACGCCCGAAACCATCGCCACCGCCCTCATCCGCCTCTACCGCGCCCGCCTGCCCTCACCCGAAGACATCTCGCCTCTCCCGCCCGAACGCCCCCGCTTCGATAACAACCGCGACTTCAACAGCCGCGAACCCCGCCCCCACACCGGCAGTCCCCACACTGGCACACCGGGCGCCGGCTCCATGGTCTGGTTCCGCGCCGACGTCGGCCGCCGCAAAAACGCCGATCCGAAATGGCTGCTCCCCCTGATCTGCCGCGTCGGCGGCGTCACCAAACGCGATATCGGCGCCATCCGCATCTTCGACCGCGAAACCAAATTCGAAATCCACCAATCCGTCGCCGATGACTTCATGAAATCCGTCATCGCGGTCAACAACCCCGAAATCCACATCGAAACCACCACCGGCCCCACACCGGATGCGGTCGGCGCCACCCGCCCCCGCCCGCCAGGCGCAACCCCGCCCTGGCGCAAAAAACCCGGCAACCCACCCAACTTCAAAAGCCCCGGCACCGATCCCGCCAAACCCAACGAACAAGCCCGCCGCCGCCGCAACAAAGCCAAATCCGGCGCCTGACCCCGCCCCCCAACGCCTTGATCCCGCGCCGGCCATCCCCACACTCTCCTCCAAGCCGCAAACAGAAATCCCAAGGCCGCGCAGCCGAATCAAGGAGCCACACACATGGAACAATCCACCTACAGCTTCGTCCTGTCCGACGCCGAATGGCGCCAGAAACTCACCCCCGAACAATACGCCGTCATGCGCGCCCACGGCACCGAACGCCCCGGCACCTGCGCCCTGCTGAACGAAAAGCGCCCAGGCCGCTTCACCTGCGCCGGGTGCAACACCCCCCTGTTCAACACCGAAGGCAAATTCGAAAGCGGCACCGGTTGGCCCAGCTTCGACGCCCCAATCCCCCACGCCGTCGCCACCACCACCGATCGTAGCCACGGCATGGTCCGCACCGAAGTCCACTGCGCCACCTGCGGCAGCCACCTCGGCCACGTCTTCAACGACGGCCCCGCCCCCACCCGCCACCGCTACTGCATCAACGGCATCGCCATGAATTTCACCCCAGCCTAGTCCTGGCCGCTTGTGGGATGGTGCCTGAGAGTAAGTAAGGCCAGGGGCTCTGCCCCTGGACCCCGTTAAAGGCGGAGCCTTTAAAATCCATTAGTTTTAGGCAAGGGGAGGGCGCTGCCTGGGTAGTTCCGCTGATCTGGCCTGGACAGCCCTCCCCTTGCCTAAAACTAGCGGGTTCTAAGGGCTAAGCCCTTAGTGGGGGTCGAGGGGGCAAAGCCCCCCGCCTTACTTCCTCTCAAACACCACCCCACCAGTGCCCAGTATTACGGGCCGGGTGATAATTGAAATCGGGGTGGTTGGTGCCAATGTTGTGAGTGCAACAATAAAGAGGCGACCGAGGATGGACAATCACACGTATCGGCTGGTGGAGTTGGTTGGGTCTTCGCCGACCAGTATTGAGGATGCGATTCAGACGGCGCTGGCCAAGGCGCACGAGACTTTACGTCACATTCATTGGTTTCAGGTGACGGAGACTCGTGGCCATGTCGAGGGTGGCCGGGTTGCGCATTATCAGGTCACGTTGAAGGCTGGGTTTACGCTTGAGGATGATGGCGAGGGTGCCTGAAGCGGGTGCCGCTTCGGCGTGTCGCGCAACGACCGGGCGTTCTTGATCAAGCGTTTTGGCGCCGCACCGGATAACCGCGAATTCACGCGTCCGCCCGATTGAGCCTGGTCTTTCGCCGCGCCATGTCTGCCGCACACGGCAATCAATCAGGAGGAATTCCACCATGTCCGACCAGGACCACAACGACAAAGTGAGAGAGCTGGCCTACAAACTCTGGGAAGATGCCGGCAAGCCCGCCGATCGCGACGACGAGTTCTGGCACCAGGCCCATGCCCAGATCCCGCACCCGCCGGAGGCACCGGAACCGATGAACGACGATGAACCGGCCCCAGCCAAATCGCCGCTCGCCGCCAAAGTCCCCGCCGGCCGGGGATAACGTAACGGCGCGGCAGGCCGGCCCGGCGGCCTGCCGCGCCATTATTTCTCGACGAACGCCTTTTCGATCACGTATTCGCCCGGGATCGAGGAGTTTCCCTCGTTGAACCCGCCCGCTTCGAGCAGCGCGGTCATATCGGCCAGGAACGCCGGGCTGCCGCACAGCATCACGCGGTCGCTTTCGGGCGACAGCGGCGGCAGGTTGAAGCTGGGGTCGAATCCGTCGCGCATCAGTGTGGTAATCCGGCCGTTATGGCGGAACGGTTCGCGTGTCACGGTCGGGTAATACAGCAATTGCCCCCGCACCATGTCGCCGATGAACTCGTTCTGCGGCAGCGTACTGGTGATATAGGTCTCATAGGCGAGTTCCGACACATGCCGGCAGCCGTGCACCAGGATGATCTGTTCGAACCGCTCATAAATGTCCGGCTCGCGGATAATGCTCATGAACGGCGCCAGCCCGGTCCCGGTCCCGAGCAGATAAAGTCGCGCGCCCGGCCGCAGATTATCGGCCACGAGCGTGCCGGTCGGCTTGCGCCCGACCAGCACGGTATCGCCGGGTTTGACGTGCTGCAACTGCGAGGTCAGCGGGCCGGACGGCACCTTGATGCTGAAAAACTCCAGATGATCTTCATAAGTCGCACTCGCCATCGAATACGCCCGCATCAGCTTGCGCCCCGCCACATCGAGCCCGATCATGGTAAACTGCCCGGCCACGAACCGGAACGACGGATCGCGCGTCACGGTAAAGCTGAACAGCCGATCGGTCCAATGGTGCACATCGGTAACGGTTTCGGTATTGTGGCTGGCACTCATCAGGCTTGCTCCGCGCATCGTTCGGGTCAGGATCAATCGGTGGTCGTAGAAAAACTGTCAGTCGTTTGCAACACTGGTCTATCACATGGCGATCCCCGGCAATCCAGCCAGCGGCAGGTCAGCCCTGCATCAGCCCCGGCGTATCACCGCACATGGACGGTTCCGGTAATCGTCCGCCCGGTCGCATCCATGATCGTGAGCCGATAAAACCCCGGCCCCGGCGGCTGCCATTCGGCGCTGCGCAGCGCCGGAATCGACGCAATCAACCGATCATCGATCATGAACCGCAGCGGCCGCGCCCCGCCCATCGCCCGCAAATCCACCGGATCGCCCGCCGGCAGCACCAGTTTCGGCGCGGGCGAGAGCAGCGCGAACGGCAACGCCGGCTTCGCCTCGGCCAGCCGCGGCGGCGTGCTCGATCGTGGCAGCGCCAGCGGTGCCGCCGGCAGAAACCCGAACACATCCGCCAGCACCGGCAAGGCAGCCAGCGCGAACTGCCCCGCCAGCGCCCCGCCATCCGGCGCGCCGATCCAAACGCCGACCACCGTATCCCGATCGTAGCCGAACGCCCAATTATCCCGATTCCCAGCGCTGGTGCCGGTTTTCCACGCAATACCCGCCGGCCCGCCACCCGGAAACGGCCGCGTCAGAATCCCGGTGATTTCCTGCGCAATCGCCGGTGACAGCAGGCGCCGCCGCCGCCGCGCCTCACCCGCCAGCACATGCAATCGCTCGACCCGCCCATCCGTCGCAAGCCCGGCATACAGCGCCATCAGCCGCCGCATCGTAATCCCCGCACCCCCCAGCGCCAGCGGCAACGAGGGTGCCGCCCCGCGCGGCAGCGCCAGCGGCACCCCGGCCGCCGCGAGCGCCGTGGCAAAATGCTGCGGCCCATACGCCCGCATCAACGCCACCGCCGGCACATTCAGCGAGCGGCGCAGCGCGGTCGTCGCGGTCACCGCCCCCTTGAACCGCCCGGTGTAGTCATCCGGCGCATACCCCCCGAACCGACCGGGCAGATCGGTCAGCACCCCGTGCGGCCGCGCCAGCCCATCGGCAAAAGCGAGCCCATATAAAAACGGCTTGAGCGCCGAGCCCGGCGATCGCACTGCCCGCGTCAGATCGACAAACCCGGCCCGCCGCGCATCGCCCCAGTCCCCGGCATAAATCGCCCGGATCGCCCTGCTCCTCGCATCCACCACCATGATCGCAAGGCTCTCATGCGGCCCCAGCCCGCGCATCACCCCAAGCGCGAACCGCGCGATCGCGGCATCGAGCGGCCCATCGATCGTGGTGCGCGCCCCGGCCGGCAAATGCACCGTCACCTGCGGCGCCAGCACCATGAACCGATGCCGCCGCCCCGGCACAGCACGCGCCTCGGCATGGCGCAGCGCCGCGCCTGAAATCACCCCCGCCGCCGCGGCCGCCGCGAGCACCCGGTTGCGCGCCGCCATCGCCGCACGCGGATGCACCGCGGGGTCGAGTGCCGCCGGCCGCCGGCACAGCGCAACCAGCAAAGCCGCCTCCGCCGGGCTCAACCGCCGCGGACCATGGCCGAACCACGCGTGCGACGCCGCCTCCACCCCGACCAGATTGCCACCGAACGGCGCGAGCGAGAGCCACATGCCCAGGATCGCCGCCTTGCTGTAATGCTCGTTCAACGCCAGCGCATGAAACGCCTCATCGAGCTTCACCGCCAGCGTGCGCGGCGCCGGATGCAGCAGCCGCGTCACCTGCATGGTCAGCGTCGATGCGCCCGAAACCACATGCCCCGCCGCCAGCAATTGCGCGCTCGCCCGCAGGATCGACAGCGGATCGACCCCGGGATCGAGATAGAAATGCCGATCCTCGACCGCAATCACCATCCGCGCCAGCAACGGATCGACCGTCGCCGCATCGCTCGGCAATTTCCACTCACCCCGCGCATCCTCGAACGTCGCAATCGCATGACCATGCTGGCCGAAACTCTGCCGGCTCTGCACCAGCAACCGCGACAATCCGGGCGGGCGAAACCACGCCAGCCCAAAGATCAGCCCGATCGCAACAACACCAGCAAGCCCAACCGCCCCAACCCGGCGCCGCACCTCAGGGCCGCAGCGCGGCATCGCGCTTGAGCACGGCCATCCGCCGCTCGGTCTGATCGATCAGGCAGGCCACCCCCTTCGCCGTCCGCATCGCCACCGCCTGCCGCCCGCACGCGGCCCGCTTGTCGATGATCCATTGCGACTCCCCAACCCGCAGCAACGCCTGCTCGCCCGGCGGCAGTGTCCGCATCAACGCGTCATATTGCCGCGCCAATGCGGCATTCGCGGCCTTGAGCTTCGGCGACCCACCACCCCCCAGCGCTGCCCCCGGTTTATGCGCTGCCCCCGCTTTCTGCGCTGCCCCCGCTTTCGGCGTCACCACCGGCTTCGGCGCCGCCTGCCCCGGCGCCAGCACCGTCACGCTGCCCCCCGCCGTCCGGCCGAACACCATCGGATGAAACATATCCGACAGCGTCACCCCCGGCAGCGTGAAATGCCCCGGCGTCACCGCCCGCACCATCACGGCGACGCGGAATTCCCGATCCACGCCATTATCCTCGCCGAAATAATTGGAATCCGACGGTGCCAGATCGAACGCCGCCTCGTAGCGATCATCCGAAGCCGCCCGCACGCGCGGATGGCTGAGCCGGCCCAGCCAATCCAGCGCACCCCCGCTCACCGCCCCGCTCGCAATATTGCCCGCAAGCTCCCACCCCGCCGGCAAACCGGCATCGACCACGGCCCGATGCGGCGCGGAATCGACCGCCCGGCCGCTGATCACCATGATGAAACTGGTGTTCTGCGCCAGCACCAAGGGGTCGAGCGCGGTGCCGTCCAACGCATAGAACCGCCGCGTCACGACCATACCCTGCCGTACCGCCGCCGGTGCCCGATCCGGCACGCCGGTCGTCGCAACACTCACCGCCAGCGCCGTCGTCGCCCGATTGACAATCGCCGCCGGCCCCGCCAACGCCTCGCTGACCGCCTTGTCCGCCTTGATCGCGCGGCCACCGATCGTGAAATCCATCGGCGGCGGCGGCGCGCCGAGCACCCCATCGGCAAAACACGCCCAGGCCAGCTCCTGCGCGCTCAAATCCGCGACATCGATCCCCTGCCCCGGCAAATCCGCCCGCAACGCCGCCAGCCGGCCGCGCAGCAACCCGGTCTGCGCCACCACCGCAGGCACCGCCCAGGCATCGCGCAACGGCGACCCGAACGCCTGGTTCCAATCCTGATCCAGAAAATACCAATCCCCGGTCAAGCGGTTATGCATCGACAGCGCCGCATCCAGCGCATGCCGCGCCGCCCCCGGCTCGCCGATCTCATCCAGCGCCGCGCCAAGCTGCGCGCGCGCCAGCGGCATGTCCAACCCATCGAGCCCCTCGCCCAACTGGCGGATCACCCCTGCCGGCGGCCGCCCCGCCAGACCCAGCACATAGGCCGCATAAACCTGCGAGACCGGGCTGCCCTCACCCTGCACCACCTCGTTATGCAACCACGCCAGCGCCTGATCGATCTGCGCATCCGGCACATACGCCCCGGCCTTGCGCGCGCGCAGCAAAAACTCCGTCGCATACGCGCTCAGCCACGGCTCGCTGGTATCCTGCGACGACCACAGCCCGAACGCCCCATCGAACCGCTGCAAATCGAGCACCTGCTCCACCGCCCGCGCCAGCCGCGCCTGCGGCTCCGGCCCCACGACCGGCCCATGCAGCACCGTCAGCGGCAGACCCCGGCTCACGCTCTGCGCCAGAAACGGCAGATGATTCGCCGCCAGCGCCTGCATATACTCCGCCGGATCGAACGGCAGCGTATTACCGAACGTGATCGTCGCGCCCACCGAACCCGGATAAAACCCGGCGTCGTTCACCCCGATCGTCGCCCGCGCCCCCGGCTTCACCGTCGCGGTCATCAACCGGCTCACCGGCGCGCGGGCGGACTGCACGCTCAGGGTCCAATGCCGGTCCAGCGTATAATGCGCCCCGCGCAACGCCAGATCGATCCGCCCGGTGCCCTCCGCCCGCGCCGCATCCAGCCCGAACCGCACCACCCGTCGCGCACCCGGCTTCAGATCGATCGTCGCGCGCGCCGCCCCCGCAATGCGCAACGGGCCGGACACGCTGAGCCGCGCGGTGAAAATGCCATCCGGCAAATCCAGGTTCTGCAGCATCAACCCGGCATCCGCACTGTCCCCCGGTGCCAGAAACCGCGGCAGCAGCGCATCGGCAATCACCCGGTTGCGCACAATGATATCGCTGTTCGCCCCACCCACCGCCGTCCTGGTCCAGGCCACCGCCATCAGCCTGATCTGGCCGTTGAACGAGGGAATATGCAGCGTGATATGCGCAATCCCATCCGCCCCCGCCTGCACCGGCCCCGCAAACAACGAAACGATGCGCTGCGGAATCGGCTTGTTCGCCGGCCCGAAATTCGCCCCCGCGCCGTTCTTCAACACCGCCGGCTGGCCGGAGGGCGGCAGGATCAGCCCGGCGTAATCATCCAACACGCTCACCCCCAACCGGCGCTGGCCAAAAAAATGCCCGAGCGGATCAGGGTCGGCAAAATCGGTCAACTGCAAAATCCCCTCATCCACCGCCGCCAGCGTCACATACGCCCCCGGCCGCGCATGGACATCGAACGTCACATCCCGCCCCGGCCGATACAGCGGCTTCACCGGAATCGACACATCGATCCGCCGCCGCCCCGGCTTCACGCCAATCCAGGTCAGCCCGATCGCCCGCCCCGGCTGATGCGTCGCATCGCCCTTCTGAAACGCCTCGACCATCGCATACGCACCCGCCCCCCACCGCCGCCTGACCGCGATGTTCAGCGTCGTCCCGCCCTGCGGCAGGGTGAAGTTCCGCGTCGAAATCACATCGTTATTGGCCATCACCAGCGTCGCCGGCCCCGCGAACGGCGCGCTCACATGCACCTGCGCGGTATCGCCCACCGCGTAATCGCGCGCACCGGATGAAACCGTCACCCGCTGCGGCGCCGCCGGATTGGCCGAGGTCGCCCAGCCGGAATAAAACACCACCGAGCTTGCCGCGAACCCGCCCTTCGCCTGCACCACCCGCAGCCGATACCGCCCCCAACCCAGCACCGGCGCGCTGAAATGCGTCGGCTTGCCCGGTTGCAGCGTCACATTCACCGTCTCCACCGGCCGATTCACATGACTGATCGACCAGCGCGCCACCGATCCGTTGTAATCAATGTTCCACTCGGTGTCCTGCCGCACCAGGCTCACCGTCACCGGCATCGCCACCGCCGCCCCCGCCGGATCGACCGCGGCAATCTCGAACCCCGGCGCCACCTTGTTGCCCACCGTATCATCGGCGAAATCCGGCCTGATCCCGATCAACGGCGCCGCCGGCGTCACCGGCAGCGTGATCGCCTTGGTCACCGCCCGGCCGGAGGGATCATCGATGCTCACACTCAGCTTCGCCGCAATCGCATGGGTGGTGTCCGGCGGATTGGTCAGATCGATCGGCACGCTCGTATTGCCATGCGGCCCGGTCGCCGCCAGCTGCACATGGCTCAGCGGCGATTCGAACATCTCGCCCTGCAAGCCGAACCGATACCCCGCCCATTGCGCAAACGGCGTCGCCGCCGTCACCAGCCGCACCGTCGCCGTCCCGCTCAGGGCCGAACCCGGCGCACCATATAAAAACCGCACATTGACCGGCCAATGATCGCGCTTGCCCGCCACCAGCGGCTTCGGCTGCCCGAGCGAAACCTTCAGCTTCGCCGGCACGAACGCCGCAACCGTGAAATGCCGCTCCGCCAGCGCCTGCTTGTCCGTCCCCATCGCCAGGCTGACCGACCAGTTCCCCGCCTGCGCCGCACCCGGCAGCACAACCGGCAGCGTCACCGCATCATCATCATGCCGCGCCACCACCCGATCGAGGTAAACCTGCCCCGCCGGCCGCCGCACGATCACATGCAACGGCAAATCGAGCGGCGTGCCCCGATCGGTCCGATACAGCGCCATGACATGCACGGTCTCGCCCGGCCGATAAATCCCCCGATCCAGCCACAGGAACGGATCGATCCGATGCGCCACCGGCCGCCCCGAAATCCCCCGATCCGACAAATCGAGCGGCGATCCCGTCAAATCGAACACCGTGAAATCACCATCCGGCCCGCTGATATGCAACGCCACCGGCGCCTGCCCACCGCTGCCCGCCAGCAACGGCGCCGCAAAAGTCGCGAACCCGTCACCATCCGTCGTCGCCGTCGCCAGAATCGAATTATCCGATGCGATCAACGCAATCTTCACGCCGCTCTGCGGCTGCGCCGCGGTTAAATTGCGGATCTGCACATGCAGCCCGTTCCAACCGCGCCAGACCACCGGCGCCAGATCGGTCCGCAGCACCAGCTGCACCGCATGCAACGCATAATTGCTCTTCTGCCCCGCCCCCGGCCGCAGCTCGATCGCATAAAGACCTGGCTTGGTCATAACCTTGGGTAAATTCAGCACCGAGCGGATCAGCCGGTTCGAAACGAACCCCGGCACCGCCGCCTCACCCTGCCAGACCGTCTTGCCATAATTGCCGTTCAGCGTGTTCTGATAGGAATCTGGATTGAACAGCGGATGGTTCGAAAAAAACCCGGTCAATGACCGCTCCGCCACCCGCACGATCTTCAGCCGCACCGTGTCCAGATTGACCGTGGAAACCCCCACCGCCGGCGGCGACGAGGCGGGGATCAGAAAATGCGTGACATCCGCGATCAACTGCGCCCGCCGCGCGCCGATCACCACGCTCACCTTCATATCCTCCGGCAAGCGCGCCCCACCCTGCAACGGCATCCCGTGCAGCAGCGTCACCATGCTGGTATTGCCGGCCGGCAGACCGGCAACACAAATCGCACCCGCCTGCACGCTCACCGCCGCCTGCGGCTGGGGCGGTGCAAACCGCACCCAATCCCCCGCATGAAAATCCGCCGCCCCGCTCGGCTTCACCGTCAGCGCAATACAGGCGCTGGTCGGAAACTGGTTGGCATGCACGGTCAACTTGGTCACCCGCACGCCATAGGTCTTGCGCGCCGCCGCCAATTTGTCCGCAATCACCCGATCATCCGGATACGCACGCTGCAACGCCGCCAGCACATCGAGCCGCGCCAACTGATTGTCCTGCAACGACAACGCCTTGACGATCAACAACAACGCCCGCTTGGCACGCACCGCATCGCCGCCAAGCGTCTCGTTCTGCCGATACGCAATGAACGCTGCCGCCTCGATCGCGGCCGGATCGGGCTTGGCGATGCGCGACAGCGCCGTGGCATAATCGAGCCACAGCCCCGGCTGCGTCTCATCGCCAATGGTCAACCGCCGCCGATAAAGCGCCGCCGCGGCCGCCCAGTCCTGATCATCGAACGCCTGCTTCGCCCGCCGCGCCAAATCCGCCCGATGCGCCGCAACACCCGCGCTGTCCCCCACCACCCGCCGATCCGCAAACGCCTGAAACGCCCGCGCGTCCGCCACCAACCCCGGCAGCAGATGCCGCAAACCAACGCTCGCCAGCGGCGCCACCCGCGCATCAGACACCGGCGCATCAGCCACCGCCGCCCGATGGCTCACCGCCAACCCCGCAATCGCAAGGCACAGCACAACCGCAAACCGCAGCATCGAGCGCGGAGCGTTGCCCATCAGACGCCACAGCCCATGATCGGATCGGACATCGCTTCTCACTCCCAGTGGCCATCCGCCAAGCATAAACAAACCAGCATTTTCTTGGCTCTTTCGATAACAGGATGCCAGAACAACGCCAAGGTCCCCAATCAATCCAACCCCACAACGTCGTTGCGAGCACAAACCCGTAAGCTGGGTATCCCGCGATACCCATCACCCAAGCCCCCAACCCCACCACGTCATTGCGAGCGCAGCGCGGCAATCCAGCCCCGCCACACCCCTAAACCAAAAATTCTAACGCACCCCTAACAAACCCCTTTCTCACCCCCCACCCTCTATGTTTATCTCCCCCCATGATCTCGAACGCGCC
>NZ_NCJX01000121.1:0-6716 GCF_002282635.1 Acidiphilium sp. 34-64-41
CGGGCGGCGCCGAGGCGCCAACCTATGCCCAGCTTTATTCGGGAGCATGGGTCCACCCCACATGTAGTGGGTGTCTGACTTAACCGGATAGGCACGGGTTATTGTTCTATGCGCGACCGAGCAATACGCGCAACTTGTTCGGATTAGGGTTGACCGCACTGCGCGAGGCAACAAAAGACCCGATTTTTTCAGACGGTTGGGAGTTCCTCGCAATTGGTGGGCGGGGAGGGGTGCCCGAATTGACTTTGTCGCAGGGACATCGGTTACGGCCGGCACCGTGGTTTGATTACGCAAGCTATGGGCAGGTGTTGCGGGATGCCGATATATTGCTTTGTCCTATGTTGTCGCCGCATACAAGTTATCCGGTATTGGAAATGGTGGCTTGCGGGGGTATTTCAGTGACAAATACTTTTGAGACGAAGACGTTAGAGGCTCTTTCGCAGATCTCCGAAAATATTTTTTCTGGTCCTGCTACGATTGAGTCTATGGCGGCAAATATCGTCAGAGCAGGCCACGCAGTCGTAAATGTTGAACGGGAGGTGAATACCCTCAACATGGCGAGGGACTGGGATGAGACATTGGAACCCGTTGCCTCACGTATTGCATCGCTTTTTAAAGCGAAGCCGTCTAGTGGCGAAGCTGTCTAGAATAAATTAACGTAGGGGTTATTCGTGCTATTGTTTCAAAAAACTCGATACACGATGACGCGCCGCAATCTGCATCCGCAATTCGGCTTGATGCACATTCCGAAGTGTGGTGGCACTCAGTTGATGACTGAGATTGAGGCGTTTCTTCGGCCGTTGCAACGTGTCGAAGGTTGGGATCTATCGCAAACGGGTGGAGTCATTCCTGATCGATCAATCCATCTTGAAATCGGCCAGGAAGGTGGCCGTGTCGGTGGAATTTACGTCTCTCCAGCGGCGTTGCCCGCGAAAGGCGATATGGTCGCGGGACATTTCGCCCGTTCCAGTCTGCTGGCGCGCTATCCGGATATCAAGATCATGTCTATTTTGCGCGAACCGCAATCGCGCGTGTTGTCCCATTGGTTTTATCTCAGGGACTATAGCGACGAGACTCTGTCTGAGTTCGGTAATTGGGCAAGTCATTTGGCCATTGCGCGTCAGCCACTTCGGGTCTTCCTGACCACGCCATCCATCGCCTGCCTGACCGACAACGTCATTACCCGGATGCTGTTGTGGCCGAATGAGTTGATTCCGCAAGACGACTTTATCGATGAACGAGCCGACCAAATGCTCTTGGATCAGGCCCTCGCGCGACTGGCCGAGCTCGATTTTGTTGATATTATCGAGAACGATGCTATGCGTTCACGCTTGTTGATGTGGCTCGGGGCGGTCTGGGGACAGACATTCTGGAGCAAACTCGAGCGCCGACTGAATGGCCCGCCGCGCGGCAATCCAAACGAAGCAAGACCACCATTGTTTGGCGAGCGCAGGCCAATGTCTGACGAACTTGGTGAGGGCGGTGCTGCGTTGCTGGCAACTCGATCACGCCTTGACGCCGTGTTGTGGCGGCACGTTGCGAGCACACTACCGGATCGTGACCGATTTCTCGCATCGGAGCGTGCGTATTTGGATCGTGCCTGCGCAAGATACGATCGACTGCTCACCGCCGCATAAACTTTCCGTGATTTAGGCGAGTCGATTTCAGATAAACGGCCTTGACCGTCGGCGCGGGTGCGGTCATGCGACCACCCGATTGCCGCGATGATCGTTTGTCGGTGATCGTTGCCATAACTCATAAATCTGAAGTCCATCGGTACCGACTATGCCGCACCGCTCCCCACATGCAGGGCGGCTATCGTCCGCGATGACCACATGACGGGCGACGAAAAATCCCAAATCCGGAAACCATTCTTTAACACTCCTTCCGCGATAATCTCGCCAGAGGCAAAAACGGTCTCCTTGTTCCAACGAGGATTGTACCTTTTTCGCGCATTGTCTCAAAAATCTTGGGTATCAGAGGTTGCGTTTTTTAGACAATGTCGCGTACAGTGACGTCGCGCACGATTTCTAAAGCGGCGTAAAGCAACTGGGGGTTGCTTTCCTCGTGTTAAGCTGATTTTGCGCCCTTCAACCTTGGGAGCTTTCATGTCAACCACGCTTACACCAACCGGTTTCACGGCCGCCCCCGCTGTGCCTCAGGCGAGCGTTGCGGGTCAGATCGTCGGGCTCAACCTGCAGAACACCTCGAGCACCGTCATTGCCGCCCAGCCGACCAGTTTCGGTGAAACCTTCATGGCCGGTGCCGTGAAAAGCACCGATCAACTCACGGCCACCATCAACGGCCAAGTCTACGCCGTGCAGATGGACGCCAAGACCTTCAACCCGGATGGCTCGGTCGCCATGGCGGTGCTGACGGTCGATGCACCGGAATTGCCCGCCAACTCCACCACCGGGGTCATGCTCTCGATCGGCGGCACGCCAAACGCCGGCCTGTCCGCTCCAGCGGCGAACCTGTTGACGGCATTGCAGAAATATTCCCTCACCGCCACGCTCGACATCACCGCCAACGCCGGCGGTGCCACCGGCACGCAGACGATCAACATAGCCCAGGACGTCTTGAATGCGCTGAACGCCGGCACCGCGACCAAATGGCTCAACGGCCCCCTGGCGCAGGAAGCCATCGTCAGCATTCCGGTCTCAGGCTCGCTGCGGATCGAGGCGGACGTCACCGCCTATGCCAACGGCAAAATCTCGGCGACCCTTCAGTTCAACAACGACGTCGCGATGAAAACCGCAGGCGGCACGATCACCTATTCCACCAGCATCGCGCAGAACGGCGTAACGATCGCCACCCAACCCAGCCTGACGCAATACGAATATCAGGATTGGAGCGCCACGGTCGGCACAGCGCCGGCGGCGGGCGCGCTGAACATTCAGCACGATGTCGCGTATCTGGAGGCGACCGGGGCGATCCAGAATTACGATACGCAATATGGCGTTGCGAGCGGATCGATCAGTGGCACCTCCAGTAGCGAGGCATCGCAGATCGCCGCACCGGGCTGGAATGCGCCGCTGGGCGTTGACGGTATTGCGCAATATATGCCGATGACAGGGGGGCGCGGCGATATCGGGCCAACCACTCAGGCTAATGCGACCTGGCTGATCACCCAGAACGCCACAGCCGCAACATACGCGCTGGGACAGGCGCAGGAAGCCGGATCGGTACCATGGCATTTCTACGACCCGACCAGCGGCGGCGCTTTCCTGACGACGGGAACGCCGGGAGAGGTCAACGTCTGGACCGATCCGCGCGGCAATCCTGGGCTGACTCAGACCGTCAGCGGCAATTCCGGATGGAGGACCGATCAGGCGCATATGCCGGACTTGTCGTACGCAGCCTACATCCAGACCGGCAATGTGCAATATCTCGAACAATTGAATGCCCAGGCTTCCTTCGCGGAGGTCAATCAATGGAACCCGACGCGACAAGTCACTAGCCCGAATGGAACAACGTACACCGACCTCGTCGTTAATGAAGAGCAAGTGCGCGGCGCTGCGTGGAGTTTGCGGGCATTGCAGGAAGCTGCCAGCGTCAACCCGAAGGGCTCCGCCGACTACACCTACTTCGCACAAGCGACGAACGATAATTACGCCTATCTCGTGTCAATGATCCCGAGCTGGACCCAGCAAGAAGGGCAAGCCTACGGCACACTACCCGGGACATATGGGAGCTCTGGTACAGCCGGCCCCTGGGAGCAGGATTATTTCGCGAGCACCGTCATTCAAGGTGCGGAAATGGGGAACCAGAACGCCGTAACATTTTTGAAATGGGAATCGAATTTTTTCGTTGGCCGCTTCTTTGCTGACGCCCAGGGATTCAGTCCAAAAGATGGGATTGCGTATAACATAAATATTTCACCGCCATCCACCGGTGGGGCCGGCAAGGGCATCTACTACCAAACGTGGGCACAGATCGAGCAAGCGACGATTGCGGCCGGGGGCTCAAACGTCTCCGGGTCTGGTTCCGGGTGGGCTCACAGTAACGGCGACTACGGCACCCTCGCCCTCCAAACCCTCGCCGGCATCATCACCGTCAGCACCAGTTCCGCCGCCAACGCCGCAACCATGGGCGCATACCAATACCAGGCCATGCAAGCCTTCGGCTGGCTCCTCGCCAGCGGCGCGCCATTCATCAGCCCCAACTCAACCGCATCCACCACACCCCAATTCCTCATCGACCCCCGCCTCGCCAACGGCCAACTCCTCTCCTTCGGCGACGTCACCATCTCCACCGATACCACGCCCACCCTGCTCACCCCGGTCGACCCCACCAAAAACGCCCTGCTCTACGCCGGTTCCGGCGCGGATACACTGATCGGCGGCACCGGCATCAACCTCCTGTTCGGCGGCTCCGGCGCCGACACCATCATCGGCGGCCCCAACGGCAACGACATTTTCGCCGGCTCCGGCAACGAAACCATCGAAGCCGGCGGCGGCGCCACCTTCATCCAGGCCAGCACCACCGCCTTGCTCACCCCCGGCACCGGCCAGGATCTGTTCGTCATCAACCAACAGGCCAGCGGCGCCGTCACCATCTCCGGCTTCAACCCCCAATACGACCATCTCGACCTGGTCGATGCCGCCGGTGCCCCCCTCAGCACCGCCGCGGTCTCCAGCATCATGGCCAGTGCCGCAACCATCAGCGGCGGCGTCGTCCTGCACGTATCATCCACCGAAACCCTCACCATCGAAACAATCGGCACCCCCAGCATCACCAGCGCCTGGTTCCAGGAACAAGGGATCCCGACCGTCGCGGGTTCCACCGGCGGATCAGGCTCCACCACCACCAGCGGCAGCGGTTCAACCGGCGGGGCCGGCTCAACCAGCGGCAGCGGCTCAACCACCGGCGCCGGCTCCACCAGCGGTGGCGGCCTCACCGTGCCTCCGCCGCCGCCGCCTGCACCGGTCGTCACCAGCGTCATCGGCGGCGCCTCGGTTGCCGGTGATGCCTCGATCAACGCCGCCAGCCAGCAGACCACAATCATCGCCGGCGCCGGCGCCTCGACCATCCAGGTCGGCAGCGCCGGGCTCGACTCCATCATCGGCGGCGCCGGGGCCATCTCCCTCACCGGCGGCAGCGCCGAGATGTTCTTCCAGGCCGGCAGCGGTGCCGCCGTAATCGACCAGAGCAACACCACGGGCAATGCCGAAATCATCACCGGCACCGGCGACGCCACGATCAATGCCGGAACCGGTTATAATTTCATCGACGTCACCAACGCCAACAGCGCAACCACCCTCGTCATCAACGGCTATTCCTTCGCCCGAAATCCGATCAATTACACCGGTTTCGCTAACAACGAGTATCTGCGCTCCGCTTCGTTCAATGCATCCGGCGGCGTGTTTACTCTGGTCGATGGCCAGACCATCCAACTGAACTACGCCAATACGGTGCCCAGCGCCTCCATAGTCGGCAGCGGATCCGGCTCGTCCCAACCACAGATTGTAACCTTGAACCTGGCCGATCAAACTTTCACCGGCGGCGCGACGGCGGCTATCCTGTCGGACGAGGGCGGCCACAGCACCATCACCGGCGGCAGCGGCGGCCTCTCCCTCACCGATTCCGCCGGGCACGACCGCATCACCACCGCCGCCAACGCAACCGATCGGCTCAACCTCGCCGCCAACGACACCGTCATGAGCACCGGCACCGACATGATCACGATGGCCGGCGGTGGTGTGGTCAGTGCCGGCGGCAGCACCAGCCAGTTGAGTTTCGTCGGCGGCAGCCAGGCCAGCACGATTTTCGGAGGCGCCGGGGCCGTCAGCGCCATCAGCGGCAGCGGCGGCATCGCGCTGATCGCCGGTTCAGGAAACACACGCCTCAATGAAGGCAATGGCCCGGACCTCGTCAAGGCAGGATCCGGCAACATCACCCTGACTGGCAGCACCGGCACGCTCGCCTTCGTGGCCGGTTCGGGCAATGCCATCATCGACCAGGTCTCGGGCGCCGCCCAAATCGTGGCGGGGGCCGGGAACATGACGGTCAACGCCGGATCAGGCTTCGATTACTTCAATTTCTCCAGCGTTTCGGGCGGCGGCAGCGTGGTCATCAATCATTTCGATGCTGCGAAGGACAATTTCAAATACGCCGGTGTCAACATCCAGTCATCGACGTTCGGCAAAACCGTGGATCATCTCACCCTCACCGACGGCACCAAAATCACGATGAATCTCACCTGATATCGCGGCTGTGATGCTGCACCACGCACAGCATCACAGCCCCGCCTCAGTGAGATCCGCCGTGCCCAACCGGATGCCCGCCGCCATGAAAGCCACCACCAGGCGGCGCACCTGGTGGACCGCCCGGCCGTCCCCCCGGCGGTCCACCATGAAACGCGCCATGAAACCCGCCGGGCCCGCCGTCATGGTCGCCCGGCGGACCATGAAAACCGCCCCCGCCGCCATGAAAGTCACCGTCCGGCCGGCCAAAGTGCCCATGGTCCTGGTCCCATCCGCCGCCGCGCCAGCCCCCACCACCGATCACCACGCCGATCCCGCCAAATCCATAGGGGTAGCCATCGCCATACCCGTAGCCATAGGGCACGCCATAACCGGGGTAGCCATAAGCGGGATAACCGAAACCGGGATAGCCTGCGTATTCCGTTGATCGCGATCATCCATTCCGGTCGATCGCGATCACTGATTCCGGTGATCTCGATCATGATGTTCACCATGCCTGAGGCTGGCGTG
>NZ_NCJX01000007.1:0-44025 GCF_002282635.1 Acidiphilium sp. 34-64-41
TTGGGGGAAAGCCAGTTCGTCACGCTGGTGAATGTCAATGGCCGCCATGGCGGGGGCCACTAGCCCTAGTGGGTGTCTGAGTCAACCGGATAGGCACGAGTTATTGTAGATAGTTCAGTCGAATTGTCTCAGGATTTCAGCCGGATCTGTCCGTCCATCCCCGGCCAATCTGAGTAACCGGTGGCATCGCCCCCATACCAGTATGCTTTCGGCGCCTCGGCCAACGGCGAACCATTGCGCAGGCGTTCGACCAGATCGGGATTGGCGATAAACGGGCGGCCAAAACTGATCAGATCTGCTTTACCCTCGCTCACCGTCGCTTCGGCGAGTTCACGTGTGTAGTTGTTGTTGGCGATATAGGCACCCGTGAAAGCCTTGCGGAACGCCATGTAATCGATGCCATCGGCAGCACGGCTCAATTGGGTAACGCCCTCGATATCATGGATATATAGCAGGCCGAACTTGTTGAGTTCCTTGATATAAGCCCCATAGGTCGCCATCGGATTGCTGTCGAGCGGCGTTTCGCCAGGCATCGTGGTACCGGGGGACATGCGCAGGCCAACTCGCTGGCCACCGCCCCACACCTTGGTGACGGCGGCAACCACTTCGAGCGGAAAGCGCAGCCGGTTTTCGACCGAACCACCATAGCGATCCGTACGCTGGTTGGAACTGTCGCGGATGAATTGCTCCAGCAGATAATTGTTTGCCGAATGCACCTCGACCCCATCGAACCCGGCATCCTTGGCGCATTGCGCGGCGTGGGCGTAATCCGCCACGATCGCCGGAATTTCACCGGTTTCCAGGGCGCGCGGGGTCACATGATCCTTCAGGCCCTCATTGGTGAACGCCTGGCCCTTCGGGGCGATCGCTGAAGGTGCCACAGGCAGCTCGCCGCCATGCAGATCGGGGTGCGAAATCCGCCCGGTGTGCCAGAGCTGCAGAAACATTTTGCCGTCATTGGCATGCACAGCCGTCGTCACACGCCGCCACGCGGCCACCTGCGCCTCGGTCCAGATGCCCGGAGTCAGCGCATAACCGCGCGCCTGGGCCGAGATGTTGGTGGCTTCGGAAATAATCAGCCCGGCACTCGCGCGCTGGGCGTAATAATCGGCCGCGAAATCAGGCGGCACGCCGGCGTCCGACGAGCGGCTGCGCGTCAGCGGCGCCATTACAATGCGGTTTTTCAGTGCGAGATCACCGATCGTGATCGGCTGGAACAAGGGGGAGTCGGTTTTTTGCAACATGATAACATCCATCTCAAACGTGGCGCCGGAACGGCGATCGATTTGGAGATAGGGGTTGTTGCACCGCAAAATAACCCCGCGCGCGCTACGCCTCGCCCGAATTGCGTGGCATTGCCGCCAGCAGTGCCATGCCCACCAGCATGGTGGCCGCGGCCATGAACAGCGCACCGCGATAGCTGCCGGTCAGCGCCGCGATCATGCCGGACGCCGCAGGGGCGATGACCTGGGCGGCGCCGAAACTGATAGTCAGCCGCGCCATCGCCTTGGCCGGATTGCTGGGGAACAGCCGGCCGATGATGCTCAGGATCATGCTGGTGATGCCGTTGAACGATGCGCCGTAAATCAGCGCGGCAAGCAACAGCAAGGCCAGCCCGGCGCTGAGCGCGGACAGCATGATGCTGGTAAACAGCAGGCCGAACGCGGCAAGCAGCGCCGTCTTGTCGCCGGTGCGTCGCGCGATGCGGTCCCACAACGGGCAGGACGGCATGGCACCGAGACCGACCACCACCCAGACCAGATTGCCATAGCCATGCAGCGCCGGATGATGCGCCGCGATCGCGACGATGAAGGTGGCACTGACCACGTAGCCGACGCCGGCACAGAAATAGGCCATCGTGAACAGAACAAGCCAGACCCGCGAGGGCGGACGATCGGCAGGCACCACATGATGCACGCTGACCGGCATGGGTGCTGGCATCCACACCCAGGCCGGGATCAGCAGGAGCAGCCCGGCGCCACCGGCGACCAGCCATTGATCGGCCCAGTTCAGCGACCCTGCCATCACCACGGCGAGCAGGCCGGACACCGCGATCCCCAGCCCGACGCCGCCGAAATGAATCCCAAGCTCCAGCCGGCGGCCATGCTGGCGTAGCCAGTTCAACACGAGCCCGGAACTCAGCAGCAGCCCCGCCACTGCGGAAACCCCGGCGGCGAACCGCAATGCGGCCCACACCACGATATCGGTGGTCAGCCCCATGCCGGCGGTGCCGACCAATGCCACCAGCAACAGGACGCGATAGAGCCGGAATTTCGCCGCGAGATCGCCCACCGAGGCCGCAAGCAGTGTGCCAGCCATATAGCCGGCGTAATTTATGGTCGCGAGCCAGCCGCCGCCGGTGACCGAAAGATGCGCCTGCGCCTGCATCAAAGGCAGCAGCGGCGTGTATAAAAACCGCGCGAGCCCGACCGTGAGCACCATGCTGGCGACGCCGGCGGTCATGACTTTCGCGGCCTCGATCGAGGTTGCCGTGCGTGCCATCGTGCTCATCGGTCAGGATCGGGCGCGGGCGAAACGCCAGTAGCGCGGCGTGCGGCCGGCGCGGATGGCCTTGGCTTCATAGCGCGTCGGGCACCAATCATCCGGCCGGGTGGTGGTGGTCTCGATCCGGTCGAACAGCGCCGACTCCCCGAACACCTGGTCGACCCAGGCCTGATAGGTCGGATCGTCGCTGGCGATCCGCCATTCACCGCCCGGTACAAGGACGCGGGCGACATCGGCCAGGGTCGCCGGGTGGACGAAGCGGCGCTTGGCGTGGCGCGCCTTCGGCCAGGGGTCGGGGAACATCAGATAGACCCGCCCGATCGATGCGGGGGCCATGCTGCGGATCAGCGGCCGCGCGTCATCGTCGTGTACCCGCAGATTGGCAGGGATCATCGCCGCTTCGCCCAGGGGGGCGAGGCGCGATAGCAGCGAGGCGATCGAATTGGCAAACACTTCGCAGGCGATCAGGCCGATATCCTGATGCAAGGCGGCAATCGCCTGGGCATGTTCGAACCCGCCGGCGCCGACCTCAAGCCAGGTTTCGCGCGGCGCGATGCCGAAGCCAGCATCCGGCCAGCGCAGGCGCGGCAGCAGCATGTCGATCAGCTCGGTCTGGCGCGCCCGCAGGGCATGACCGACCGCCCGACCGTAGAGACGGTCGGGCGGCGGCTTGACCCCCATGCGTGGGTTAGCGTCCAAACGCCGATTTCAAGGTCGGGACCAGATCGGTCTTTTCCCAGGTAAAGGTGCCGAGTTCGGCATCGGGTTCGCGGCCGAAATGGCCGTAGGCGGAGGTCGGCACATAGATCGGCCGGTTGAGATGCAGGTGCTCGCGAATGCCGCGCGGCGTCAGATTGACCGACTCGCGCAGCACGCGCTCGATTTTGGCCTGTTCGACATCGTTGCCGGTGCCATGCAGATCGACATAGACCGACAGCGGATGCGACACGCCGATGGCGTAGCTGACCTGAATGGTACAGCGGCTGGCGAGCCCCGCGGCGACGACGTTTTTCGCGAGGTAACGGCACATATAGGCCGCCGAGCGATCGACCTTGGTCGGGTCCTTGCCGGAGAACGCACCACCGCCGTGCGGTGCGGCGCCACCGTAGGTATCGACAATGATTTTCCGCCCGGTCAGCCCGCAATCGCCGTCCGGCCCGCCGATGACGAAATTGCCGGTCGGGTTGACGTAGAAATGCTCATCGCCGCACATCCAGCCTTCCGGCAGCAGTTCGGTGATCAGCGGCCGCAGCATCGCCTTGATCGCCTTCTGACTTAACCCCTCATCATGCTGGGTCGACACCACGATCGAGGTCGCGCCGACCGGCTTGCCATCGACATATTTCAGCGTCACCTGGCTCTTCGCGTCCGGCTGCAGGCCGGCGGCGCGGGTGTCACCGATTTTGCGCAACTCCGCCATGCGGCGCAGAATCAGATGCGCGTAATGGATCGGTGCGGGCATCAGCGCCTCGGTCTCGGTGCAGGCATAGCCGAACATGATGCCCTGATCACCGGCGCCTTCGTCCTTGTTGCCCGCAGCATCGACACCGACCGCGATATCGGCCGACTGGGCGTGCAGCAGCACATCGATATTGGCGTCGCGCCAGGAAAAACCTTCCTGGTCGTAGCCGATATCCTGCACCGCCATGCGGGCGAGATGAGCGAGGTATTCATTGGTGATCGAGGCAGGACCACGGGTCTCGCCGGCCAGCACGATCTGGTTGGTGGTCACCAGGGTTTCGCAGGCGACCCGCGCATAAGGGTCGGCCGCCAGATAGGCATCGAGCACGGTATCGGAAATACGGTCGGCCACCTTGTCGGGGTGACCTTCGGAAACCGATTCCGAAGTGAACAGAAATTCGCCTTGGTCGCGCATGGATTTCTCCTCTTGTCGCGAAATGCCCGGAGCCGGGGAGCGCCCTGGCCACATGCCGGAGCCATCCGGCATTGGCCGAAACAGCGGTTTGGGTCAAGATTGAGACTTGGCGGATGCGGACGGACGGGTAGAAGAAGGAAGCGGTTCTTTTTTGAAAAAAAGAACCAAAAAACTTTCTATCTCCGGGGCACGGGCGTTCGAAACGGCACGGGCCCAAATCAACAAAGTTTTTTTGCTTCTTTTTTGTTCACAAAAAAGAAGACTCTCCTGCCTTGAACGCCCGAAACCGCAGCGATCAGCCAACCCTGAGCAGAGTCGGCGTCACCGGATCGAGCATCAGGTCCAGCCGACGAACCGGCCCCGTCTTGGCCCCGCTCCGCAAATCCGTCGTCGCGGCGGGCGATGCCAGATGGAGCGTGAACGGCGCGACGGTGCCGCCATCTGCAAAACTGCGAAGCATGGCCAGCAGGGTTGCACCATGATGGCGGAAGCGGAACAGCCGCACCGGATCACCGGCCTGACCGTCCGCCCGCTCGACGCGGAATGGGGCGTGCAGGCCGGCGCGGGCGAATAAAGTGGTCGCACGGTCGCCCGATGGCGACTGGATGATCGCGTTGCCGCCGGCCTGGAACAAATCCGCCAACACGGGGCGCTCGCGCGCGCGGCTATGCTCGTCGAACGCGCCGGGTGCGATATCCGCCACCACGATGCCGCCGCCGGCGACGAAGCGGCGGACGGCGGCCGCCGCCCGATCCGACAGCGCGATTACATGCGGCAAGACCAAAAGGCGGATGCGCCCGGACTCCAGCGCGCCCTGCTCGATCAGGCCTTGTGCGGTGTAATGGCCCTGAAATCCGGCATGATCGATCAGCGTGGCAAAGCCGCGCATGGCGGCGTGTACCGCATCGTTCGATGCGGTCTCGACCGAGGGACCGCGATTTTCCCAGCGGCTCCAGTCACCGCGCCGATCGAGCAGCCATTGGGTGCGCAGGCTGGCGGGCGAGTAGAGTATCGCGATGCCGTCATCGATCCGTTCGGCGGCGAGCAGGGTGCGGCCGAGCGGCCCGCGCAACGCCGCGAACACCGGCGCCGCCTGCACCGCCCAGGGGCCGGGCGCGCCATCGGCCAACACCATGGTGCTGGACGGATCCCACAATATGGCACCGCGCATGCCGCGCAGCACGCTGCGCCAGAGTTGATGGCGCTGCGCCGGATCGGCGCCCGCAATCGTGAGCAGCATGATCAGCGACGGATTGAGCGAGCGGGCGATTTCGATATTCTCGTCCCCGTCGTAGATTTCCATCACATCGACCGCGCCAGCAAGATGCGTGTAATTATAGCCGCCCCAACCGGGGATCTGCGCCCCTTCGATCGCGGCAAGCGCGCCGGGATCGGCGGCATGGACCGCCTGGGTACCAAGCCGGACCGCGCGGGCGAAGGCGACATCCATCCAGCGTTTGAAATCGGCCCAGCCGGAAAAATTACGGCCGAACTGGCGCACCGCCGCATCGGTCAGGACCGGCGTGACGGCGTCCCAACTGCTGAAATCGGCCTCCCACTGGCGATTGAGCGCGGCGAGGCTGGGGTATTGGGTTTTCAGCCAGGCGCGCATTCCGGCGAGCGAGCTTGATGCCAGATCGAAATCCCAGTTGGCGGCGAGATCGGCGATGCCGGGCTCATCGGCCAGGCTGTAATAGAGCGGACGATAGCGCGCATAATCGCGCACCACCCGGCCAAGCCGGCCCTGAACGCGCGCGAGCCAGACCGGGTCGGACAGGCCGGGATTGCGGATGAACGCGGCAGGGTCGCTCGGGTGCTTGCGATGCAGCGCCTGCACCGCCAGGAATGCCGCATCCACCGGCCGGTCGGGAAACCAGCGATGATAGGCCGAGTAAAAATCGGTCGCGATGTTCTCCACGTAAAACCGCATGCCGCGCCGCGCGAACGCGGCGGCCTGCGGGTTGGCCGGATTGCTGGCAGCATCGTCACGGCTGGTGAAGATCTTGCCGTTGGTGACGCCCATGCGTTGCAGCGTATCGAGTTGGGCGTCGTTCTGGTGCTGATAAATAATCGCCTGCCAGTCCGGCCAGACGTGTTGCGGCGTATCACCGCGGGCCGCCGGTGCCGTGGCACCAAGCCCGATCAGCGCAAGGAGCGATCGCCGGGACAGCATCGTGACGACGCTACAGCATGGCCAGAGGCTGCTTGCCCCGCGGTGGCGGATGGGCGGCATCGATCGCGGCAAGGTCGGAGTCGCTCAGCACGATGGCGGCCGCAGCGGCATTGTCACGGACATGATCGAGCGTGGCGGCCTTGGGGATCGCGATGACGTTGCCCTGCCGCAGGCACCAGGCAAGCGCGATCTGCGCCGGCGTCGCGCCATGGCGCTGCGCGACGGCGGCGAGCGCCGGCGAGCGCAGCAATCGTCCAGCCTGACCGAGCGGCGAATAGGCCATGACGGGCATGCCGTGGCTGCGGCACCACGGCAGCAGATCGAATTCGATGCCGCGCGCATCGGGGTGGTAGAGCACCTGGTTGGTGGCGCAATGGCCACCCTCCGGCAGCGCCAGCAGTTCGGTCATGTCATCGGTATCGAAATTCGAGACCCCCCACCGCCGGATGTGGCCGGCCGCGCGCAGGCGTTCGAACGCGGCGATGGTTTCCGCCAGCGGATGGCTGCCGCGCCAGTGGAGCAGATAAAGATCGAGATAATCCGTGCCGAGGCGCTTTAGGCTAGCGGCACACGAGCGGGCGACACCGGCCGCCGAGGCGTTGTGTGGATAGATTTTGCTCACCAGAAACACCCGGTCGCGCTGGCCGGCGATGACCTCGGCGATCAGACGTTCGGACTTGCCCTCGCCATACATTTCGGCCGTGTCGATCAGGGTGAGACCATGATCGATGCCGGCGCGCAGGGCGGCACGCTCGGCGGCTGCGTTTGCTCGGGTATCGCCCACATTCCAGGTGCCCTGACCGATGGCGGGAACCGGCGTACCGTCCTTCAGCGTGACCTGGGGGATCATAGGCCGAGCAGGTCGCGCATGCCGTAGAGCCCGGCTGGCCTCGTGGCGAGGAACAGTGCGGCCTGGACCGCGCCGTCGGCAAAAATGCGGCGGTCGAGCGCGTGATGGGTCAGGGTGATCTGTTCGGTCGCACTGGTGAACATCGCGCTATGGCTGCCAACGATCTGGCCGCCGCGCAAGGCGGCGAAGCCGATCGCCCCCGCCTCGCGCGGGCCGGTATGGCCATCGCGGCCGGACTGCATGACCGCCGCAAGATCGACCCCCCTGCCCCGCGCGATCGCATCGCCAAGACTGATGGCGGTGCCGGAAGGCGCGTCGATCTTCTGGCGGTGATGCATTTCGAGGATTTCGGCATCATGGGTGCTTGCGGCAAGGGCGGCGCCGAGGCGCTCGGCCAGGGCGAACACCAGATTGACGCCGGGCGCGAAATTCGCGGCTTGGAACACCGGAATTTGCGCCGCTGCGGCGCGGACCGCGACCTCATCGGCCGCGGTCAACCCAGTGGTGCCGAGCACCCAGGGAATGCCGCTTCCGGCAAGAATACCGGCATGCCGCCGGACCGTGGCCTGGGTAGTGAAATCGATGATGACGTCAGCCCCCGCCGCAAGATCTGCAAGATCGCCGGCCCGGCCGACGCCGCCCGCCAACACCGCACCCGCGGCCGGAACCGAATCAGCGAGCAGCCTGCCCATGCGGCCGGTCATGCCAGCAATGCCGATGCGGAGAACGGGTCCATCCATGATCCGTGCGGTATCGGCCGGCGCGCGGCGTTTGGCAATCGGGGTCACGATCCGCCCCATCCGATCGGTAGATGCCGAACGCGGTTGGGGTGAGGCGGGGAGCCAGCAAAGCACCCGGTCTTGCTTATCCGCCGAAATAACCCGGCAGGATCTTCTCGCCGGCGGTTTTCGGGTTGTCGGCCAGCAGTTTGGCATCGGTGGTGACGATGATGGTGCCGGCCATCGGGTCGCCGAAGCCGTCCACGCCGGGGCGGACTTTGGCGACGGTACGGCCGCCGGGTTCCTTGGCGAGGATGGCGTGGACCGAGCAATAATAATGCACGACGCCCTGGTGCGGGAAGGTAATTGTATAAGTGTGAACCGGGCTGCCCGCGCCCTTGGTGCCCGCCACCGCGCCATCGAAGCTTGTGCTGGTTTTGCCGGTGGCCGCGCTGTAGCCGATGATGGTATGGCCCCCGGTATCTTCATTGACGAACACCACCGCCTGACCCGGCCGCACCGCGACCGGGTTTTCGAGAAACATATTCGCCCCGTTCATATGGATATAAACCGGCTTCGGCGCGGCGGCCTGAGCCGCGAGCGGCAGCGCCAGGGTGGCGGCGATGAGAGCGGTGCGGGTGAGATGATGCATGGTCGTGTCCTTTCGTGTGTTTGATCAGGTCCTTGGCGGGTCCAGCCCGTCGTTGAGCGAGGGTCCGATCCGCAGGTAGCGTGAAGCAAGGCGCGGCAGCAGAAGCAGGGTGAGCATGGTCGCGGTGAACAGGCCGCCGAGAATGATGATGGCCATCGGCCCCTCGATTTCATCCCCCGGCGCGCCGTTGGCAAGAGCGAGCGGCAGCAGGCCGATTGCGGTGACGGTCGCGGTGATCAAAATGGCCGGCAGCCGGTCCATCGCACCGCGCCGCGCGGTGGCGGCGGACCAGGCCAAGCCATCGGTCTGCACCAGCCTCGCGTAATGGATCAGCAGCAGCAGGCCGTTGCGCAGCGACAGGCCGAACAAGGTGACCAACCCGACCATCGCGCCCAGGCTGATCGTGCCGCCCAGAAACAGCCACGCGGCGGCGATACCGCCGGCCAACGCAAACGGCAGCCCGAGCGCCATAAGTGCCACCCCCCGCGCCGATTTCAGCGCGAGCGCCAGCAGCGCCGCGATCACGACCAGCGCGATGCCCGCGTGGGTCACCAGCGAGCGCCGCGCCGCGCCGCCCGCCACGGCACTACCGCCGTAGGTGACATAGGCATTGCCGGTCAGATGCAGGGCCGCGATGCGGCGCTTGATCGCCGCGAGCACGGCATCACCATCGCCCGGACGCGTGTGGACGGTAATGACCTGTTCGGTACGCCCGGCATTGTGCAAAATAAGCGACGGCGCGGCGGTCTGGCGGATGTGGGCGACCAAGCCAAGCGGCACGATGCGATGATCGATCGCCTCGATCGGCAGGCTGCGCAGCGCATCGGGGTCGGCACGGCGGGCTTGGCGCAGGGTGATCACGATCGGCTCGATCAGGCTGCCCTGATAGACCTGGCCCACGCGATCGCCGGCGTAGCCCATATGAATCGCGGTGAGCAGCGCGCGCGCGGTAACGCCATAGCGCAGCATGGCGGCGCGGTTGGGTGTGATGGACAGTTCCGGCGTGTTGGGCGGCGCGGCGACGGCAGCGACGATGACGCCCTTGATCGGGCGGATCCTGTGCAGGATGCGCCCGGCATCCGCCGAAATCGCGGCGAGCGTGTCGCCATAGACCGAAATCACCAGCGGTGCGGTAAAGCCTGACAGGGTTTCGTGGATGCGCTCGGTCAGGAAGCTGTTGGCCCACCAGCGCACCCCGGGCACGGTATCGATCGCGGCAAGAATTTTGCGCTCCGCCGTCGCATTGTGGGCGTTGCCGCTGCGGCTGAGCGTGATATCGACTTCGGCCTTGTTGACATCGGGGTGGCCGTTGCCGAGCGTCGCGCGGCCGACATGCTCGACCACATCGGCCACTTCGGGCATCCGGCCCAGAACGGCGGCGACGTGCCGGCCGATCGTCAGCATGGTCTTGATCGAGGTGCCGGGGGCCGCAAGGTAATGGGCGATCATGTCCTGCTCGCGGAACTGCGGCAGAAACTGGGTGCGCACCAGCGGCAGCGAGGCGCCCATGCCGATCACGAATACAATGGCGAACAGCGCGAGCAGACCGGCGCGGCGGGCGATGACATCGAGCAGGCGGCCATAGGCGCTGCGGGCCGATTGCATCGGCACATGCGCGACCCCGCCGGTGCGGCGCGCCAGCAGCAGGCCGGCGAGCGCGGGGGTGAGCGTGAGGGCGACGAACAGCGAAGCGATGATCGCCGCCAGATAAGCGATGCCGAGCGGGGCGAACAACCGCCCGGCAACGCCGCCGAGCAGCAGCACCGGGGTGAACATCACCGCGACGCATAAAGTTGCGAAAATGATCGCGCCGCGCACTTCGACCGAGGCATCACGGATGACGCGCAGCACCGGCAGCGGCGTGGCGCGGGCGCGGTTTTCGATCAGCCGGCGGTTGATGTTTTCGATATCGACGACCGCATCGTCGATGATCTCACCGAGCGCGATGGCAAGGCCCGCCAGCGCCATCGTGTTCATGGTGATGCCGAGGGCGCGCAGCACCAGGGTCGCCACCAGCAGTGCCACCGGGATCGAGACGAACGAAATCAGCGCAATCCGCCAGTCGCGCAGGGCAAGCAACAGCACGACCAGGATGAGCACCGCACCGATCAGCAGCACCCGGCCCAGATCGCTCAGGGCTTCGCGCACGAAGCCCGAGGGTGCGAGGGCATGGGCGTCGATATCGATGCCCTGACGGCGCAGCGCCGGGCTGATCGCGGCGAGCGCCTGTTCGGCGCCATGCGCAACGTGCAGCGTATCCGCCCCGGCGAGCGAGGAAACAATCAGCAGCAGGCCGGGCTTGCCGTGGATCAGCGCGGCACCGAACCGGGGCGGCGGCGCGGTGGTGATCTGTGCGACATCGCCGAGCGTGACCGGCAGTCCGGCATGTTCGCCGAGCAGGCTTTGCGCCAGTGCGGCGGCGCTGCGGGTCTGGCCATGGGCATCGAGCAGGAGTTGCTGGTTGCCGGTATCGATGAAGCCGCCGCCGAGCAGGGCGCTGGCATCATGCGCGGCGGCGGCAACCTGGTTGAGCCCGAAGCCGCTGGCGAGCAGCGCGCGCCGGTTCAACTGGATTTCGAGCCGCGGCAGCGCAAGGCCGAACACCACGACATTGGCAACCCCCGGCACCGCCAGCAGCGCCGGGCGGATGGTGGTCTCGGTGATCGCGCTCAGGCGCATCAGCGGCATCGCCGGCGCATCGAGCCCGATCACCACCGCCGTGCCGGTAGCGGATTGGCGCGGCATGATCACCGGCACGGCGCGCGGCGGCAGCGAGGCGGTCAGGCTGGTCAACCGGCCGGCGACGCTCGCGCGATCCGCCGCGACATCGGTGCCGCCGTGGAACACCAGATTGATCACCGACAGGCCGGTGCTCGATTCCGAGCGGATCGCGGCGATCCCGGGCAGGCCGCTCAACCCCTGTTCCAGCCGGTCGGTCACGGCGTGCTCGATCTCGCGTGGATCAAGGCCGGCAGCGTTGGTCTGAATCTGCACGGTGGGCGGCGCGAATTCGGGAAACACGCCATAATGCGCCGCCGGCAGCGCAGCCGCGGCAAACAGAGCCACCGCGCCGATGCCGAGCACGACCAGCAGGCGATAGCGCAGCGACAGGCGGATGATCGCCTCGATCATCGTGTGCGGCCGCCGGCCTTGCCCTCATGGCTGGCGATGATCGAGAGCAGCAATCCCGCCCCGGCGATCGCCACGGTGGGATGCGGCGGCAGGTGCGTGCGGCGGACGAAGTACGAGCGCAAGCTGCCCTCCGCCCGCACCGGCACGGCACCGCGCAGCGCCGTCAGGGTAAAGCGGTGCGGCGCGGTCTCGATGAAGATCGCCCGACGCCCCGGCCGATAGATGATCGCCGAGGCCGGGATCAGGTAGCCGCGATGGGCACCGCCCTGATCCAGCCGGAGCGCGAGCGGTTCGCCGGCCGGCAGCAGCGGCGCGCGGTAATAGGCCCCCGGCCCGATCCGCCCGGCCGGCGCGTGCGCCATGGCGCCGATGAATGTCAGCGTGATCGGCGCCCCGGCGGCATCCCGCGCGGTCGCACGCGGCGGCGGGCTGGCGGTGAGCGCCACCGCGACCAGCGACGCTTTGCCGACGGCCATGGCGGCGACCGGACCGGTTGACCGCGCCATCATGCCGGCCAGCACCAGGCCGAACCGGGCGATCGCCTGGGCGGCGAGTGCCTGGCAGCGCGCGGTGGCCAGGGCATCGGCGGCCTCGGCCTGTTGCAGGCTGGCGGCGGAGACGTTCTGACCGGCGCGGAACAACTGGCGGGTGCGCGCAAGCTCAGCCGCGGCGAGATGCGCGCGGATGCCGGCGTCGATCAGCTCCGCCCGAAGCGTCAGCAAACCGGCCGGATCGGTGACGACGCCATCGGCCACGCGCGCCGGCTGGAAGCGCGTCAACGCCAGCGTCGCAATGCGCACGCCGCCGGCCAGCGCAGGGCCGCTGGCGATCACCGCGACCGGGTCGGTGGGACCGGCCAACGCCGGCAGCGGCAGCAGGGCCAGTCCGGCCAGAACGAGCACGCGGCGGATCATGGGTTGCTCCTGAAAAAACGATGATGCAGCGCGTCTTCCAGCCGGCCGATCGCGGCAAGGTCCTGCGCGCGGGCGGTCAGCGCATCCTGCCGGGCGACGATCGCCGCCTGCCGCGCCCCCAGCAGGCCGAGCCTGCCGCTGGCACCGGCACGAAACGCCTGTGCGGCGGCGGCGGCGGTACGATCGGCGCCGGCGGCGCTGCGATCAGCCGCACGCATCGCCGCCTGGCTCGCGCGCAGATCGGCCCGCGCCTGATCGATCATGGCAAGGACGTTCTGCTGCGCCGCATCGAACCGCGCGGCGGCACGGCGGCGATCGGCGCGCGCGATCGCGATCGGGCCCTGGTTCTGGTTGAACACCGGCAGCGGCACCGACAAAGCGAGCAGGAATTTGTTGTCACCCTGGTCGTAATGATAGCCCGGCCCGATGGTGAAGCCCGGATATTGCCGGTCGATCGCGGCGCGCAGCCGGTCCTGCGCGGCACGATACGAAGCGAGCGCCGCCCGCACCGCGGGCCGCTCGATCAGCGCCGCGCGCGCCAGGGGCGCGACATCCTGCGGCTGCGACGCGGTATCGAACGCGGCAAAATCGAGCGGAATGCCGCGCAGCGCCGCCGCCGGCATGCCGATCGCGGCGGCCAGACGCGTCGACGCGAGCGCGGTTCGCCGCGCCGCCTCGGCGGCGGCGAAGCCTGCCTGTTCGGCGGTGATCTGCCCGGCGGTGAGCACAGGCGCCGCGATCATGCCGGCCGCGAACCGCTGGTTGAGCACAATCCCGCTCGCGGCGGCCGTGCGCGCCGCCCGATCCGCGATCGCGGCCCGCGAGCGCGCCTGCCAGACCGCGAGCAGCGCGTCGCGAACGCGGGCGCGCTCCTGCCAGGCGGCGGTGCGGATAGCGGCGCGCGCCACCGCGATATTCGCCCGCGCCGCCGCGGCATCGGCCGCGCGGGCGCCGAAACTGTCGATCACGAAATCGACGATCGGACCGATCTTGATCGGCGACGGCAGGCCAGCGCCGGTGTTGAAGGTCGGGCTGAGCCCGAGCGTCGGGTTCGGCAGGGCGGTGGCAGCGACCAGCCCGCCCTGCGCGATCGCCTGGCCCGCCACCGCGATCCGCAGGTCCGGCCGCTCGAACACCGCAACCAGCGTGAGCGTGCCGATGCCCCAGCGCGGCGCGGGATGGCCCATCGCGGCCAGAAACCGGCGCAGCGCCGCATCATCGAGGCGCCGCGCCGCAAGCCGGCCGGCGCTGGTGGCCGCATCGATCGGGCGGGGCACATAGCGCGCGCAACCGGCCAGCGCCGCCGGCAACAGCATCACTGTCAGCAGCACCAAGCGCCATGGGCCGCGCCGCCGGCCGAGCGTATCGATCATCGCATCCATCTCGGGCCAGCCGATACCAGCGCTACCTGACGTTTCGCGAACCCGAACCTGACGAAATCGTCAGAAACGCAAATTTGTTCACACCGCGCGCAACGGCAGGCGCAGACTGACCACGGTACCGATGCCGAGCGTGCTCGCGATCGACACCGTGCCGCCATGCAGCGTGGCAATGCTGCGAACCACCGCGAGCCCGAGGCCGAAATTGCCGCCGAGGCTCGAACGTGCGGCATCGGCGCGGTAGAACCGGTCGAATACATGCGGCAGATGCGCGGGCGCGATGCCGCTGCCGGTATCGGCCACATCGATCCGCAGCATCGGCGCGGGCGCGCTGGCCGCATCCGGCCCCAGCGCCACGGTGACGGTGCCGCCCCGCCCGGTATGGGCGATCGCGTTGGCGACCAGATTACCGACCGCCTGCTGGAACAGCGTGCGATCGCACGGCGCGATCAGCCGCGCATCGGCGCGCAGCACCAGACCGATGCCGGAGTCGAGCGCCGCCGGTTCGTAGAATTCCAGGATCGCTTGGAGTTCGGCGGCGACGTCCAGCGCCTCGCGCCGCGGCTCGGCACCGGCCGCCTCGGCGCGCGCCAGGAACAGCAGGCTGTCGATCACCCGGTTGATCCGGCCGCATTCCTCGAGCGCCGACCCCAGCACATCGCGATAGTCCGGCGCGGAGCGGACCCGGCCGAGCGCGACTTCGAGTTCACCGCGCAGATTATTGACCGGCGTGCGCAGTTCATGCGCGACATCCGCCGAAAATTGCGAGACCTGCGCGAACGAGGCTTCCAACCGGTCCAGCATGTCGTTGAAGGTGGCCGCCAGCGATTGCAGTTCGCCGGGCAGATCCGACGTATCGAGCCGTTCATGCAATGTGGTGGCGCGGATGCTGCCCGCCGCCGCCGCGATGCGCGCAACCGGGCGAATACCGCCCCGCGCGATGGCATAGCCGATCGCGGCGCACACGCCGAGCGACAGGATCAGCATGAACAGCAGCCGCTCGCGATCCTTGATCAGCACCCGCTGGTCGCGGGCGCGATCGATCGCGACCTGCACGATGGTATCGGCGCCACCCGCGGTAAATCGCTCGCTCAACAGCTCGAACGGCGCGCCGTGCTCGTTCTGCACGGTCGCGAAATCCTGGGCACCGGGGCGCAACGCCAGCAGCGCCGCGAAACCGGCCAGCGGCACCTCGCGGTCCATGCCGGCGGTTTCCCGCTCGATCCGACCATCGGGCGCGATCAGCCGGAACCAGATGAAACCCGAGCCGGGTGACGATGCGCGCGGTGCATCGGCAGTTGGCGCGGCAGACGAGGATGCAGCAAAGGCGGGCGTATCGGCCACCAGCAGCCGCAGATTGGCCGCCGTATCGGTCAGGATACGCCGATCCTCCGCGCGCAGATTGCCGGCGACGGTGCCGTACAACACGCTCGCCGCGATCAGGATGAGCAGAAAACTGGTCGCGGCGTACCACGCCGTCATGCGGATCACGATCGAGCCGGCGGCATGCGGCGCAGCTTGCCGCACGGCCGCACGCGCCGCCGGCAATCCGCCCTGATCAGGCACCGGAGCGATCCTCGAGCACATAGCCGATGCCGCGCACGGTATGGATCAGCCGGGCGGGAAACGGATCGTCCACCTTGGCGCGCAGGCGGTGCATGTGCACATCGACCACGTTCCCCCCGCTGTCGAAATTGATGTCCCATACCTGCTCGGCGATCAGGGTGCGGGTGATCACGTCACCGGCGCGGCGGGCCAGCAGGGCGAGCAGCAGAAACTCCTTCGGCGTCAGGTCGAGCAGCCGGCCGGCGCGCAGCGCGCGGTGGCGCTGCACATCGATCACCAGATCGGCGACCTGCAACGTCGCGGCCTGGCGCTGCGGGCCGCGGCGCAAAATGGTGCGGATGCGCGCCAGCAGTTCGGAAAACGCAAAGGGCTTGACCAGATAATCATCCGCGCCGAGTTCCAGCCCGTGGACCCGGTCGGCCACCGCATCGCGCGCGGTCAAAAACAGCGCGGGGGTCTGATCGCGCCGCTGACGCATGTCTTTCAGCAGGGTCCAGCCATCAACGCCCGGCAGCATGGCATCGAGAATGATCAGATCATAGCTGCCCTGGCGGATCAGCGAACCCGCGATCGCCCCGTCGGTCGCGATATCGGCGCTGAAGCCGTTCTCTTCGAGACCTTTCTTCAGAAACCCGGCTGTCTTCGGTTCGTCCTCGACGATCAGGAGCTTCATGGCGCGGATCGCCCTTGTGCCGTGACGAAAGCGAGGCGGAGCAGGCCACCGCCATCGGCACGGTCGATCACGATCGGCGCGCCGATCGCGCGGATCAGGGTCCGCGGTGCCTCGGCATCGCCGCCGATCCCGCGCGGCAGCGCAACGATCGATCCGACGCGGCGGATGCGCTCGATCGAGACCGCGCCGAGCCAGATGCGTGCAAACCCGCCGGCGCGCGACGGCACCATGACGCGCGAGCGCCACAGGCGGAACACCAACCGCCGATCGGCCGGCAGTGCGCCGCCGGTGCGGATCATCACCAGGGCGGGCAGCCGCCCGTCATCGAAGCGCGGCACCACCGGCAGCGCGCCGGGTGCCGCACCTTTGCCCATAAAGCGCAGCAGCGTCGCCACACGCCACGGCGGCGGCTGGCTCCAGCCATGCGCGGCCAGATCCTCGCGTAGTGCGCCCGGCGCGCCAAGAAACTGCACCGCGAAAGGATGGCCGAACCGGCCCAGCAGCGAGAGCGGCCGGCGCGGCAGGCGCGCCCAACCGCCATGCAGCCAGGCGCCGCGCGACATCGTCAGGCTGCCGCTGGTCAGCGTCGCATCGCGTAGCGCGGCGCGCTGGCCGATCGCGCCGGAAATACCGCCGACGCCGATGATCACGAGCAGGATCATTACACCCAGCCCGGCCGGGCGCACCGCTTCGGCCGGGTGCACCAGATAGACGAGCCCGAGCAACACCGCCCAGGCGGCGCCGAAGGCAACGGCTTCGAGCGCGGTCGAGAGATAATCGGCTCCGAGATACAGCCGCGCCACGGCCAGCCCCGCCAGAAACACCAGCGTGGCCGCGATCATCGCGATCCGCCACACCGCCCCGACGTTGCGGCAGATCACCACGCCCATGAAGCCGAGCAAGGCGGTGAGGACCGCGAGATGCGTGCCCGGAAACGGCAGCAGGCTCAACCCGGTCGGGCGCAGAAACGGCGCCGGCCGGCCCAGCACCACATCGAGCCCCGCGGTGAACAGGATCGCCCCGATCGCCGCGATGATCGCATAGGCCATGGCGCGCCAGGCGCGCCGCCGGTCAAGCCAGAGCACGATGCCTGTTGCGAGCGCCACCACGACCGCGCCGCTGCCGAGCGCACTGCACCACACCGCCAGCCGCAGCGCCCAGCCGACCCGCAGCGAGAGCAACAGATGCAGCACCGCATGGTCGGCGTGCACCAGCGGATCGCCGGCGATCAGGTCCTGCATCACGGCAAACAGCAGCCACAGGCTGGCGACCAGCAGCACCCCGAGGGCGGCGATACCGGGCAGTTCGGCGCGTGCGGGGTCGAGCAGGCGGCGCAGGCGGCGCGGCAACAGGCTCACCGGCGCGCCGGATACGGCCAAAATAGGCACCAGCGCGCGCACCGCCGCCTCGGCGGCCCACGCCAGCGCGGCCGCGACGCCCAGCAGCACGAGGCTGCCCAGCCCCAGCCCGATCAGGATCATTTCACGCGTCATACCGCTCCGTCTTAGTCCGACAAGGGCAGGATGCCCAACAGGTTTGCGGCGGCGAGCGCCGGATAGTCGGCCGCACCGCAGTGTAATATCAATCGCGGCCATGGCGACAGACATCAGCGAAACCCGGGGTGCCAAAGCCGCCCTCAGCGTCATCATGGCCACGGTATGTCTCGACATGCTGGCTGTCGCCATCATCCTGCCGGTTCTGCCGCAGCTGGTCGCGGCACCAATGCTCGGACCTGGTCCGACCGGTTCGGCTGGCGCCCGGTCATCCTGTTGTCGTGTTTCGGCCAGGCTGTCGATTTCGGCATCATGGCGCTCGCACCCTCGACTGCGTGGCTGTTCGTCGGGCGGCTGCTATCCGGCGCATCCTCGTGCTCTATCGCGGCGACCGGTCCGGCCGGGAGCCGCGCCTGACCGGGGTCACGCTGGCTCAGGCAATCATCGCTCGATATGGCGTTGCAACACCGCAACAACCGCGAGCCGGCCGGCATCAGATCGGATCGATCACGACGCTCATCCCGCCTCGCCGCACAATTGACGAATCACAAAACATGTGCGCGCGGTCGCCCCAGCACTAAAAGCGACACATGATGCCAAACGCCTCCCGCCCCGCGCAGCCCATCCCACGCCAATCACCCCCACCAGATCCAGGCTGGCGCTTCTGGATCGATCGCGGCGGCACCTTCACCGACATCGTCGCAACCGCGCCGGACGGTACCCGGCACACCAGCAAATTCCTGTCCGAAAACCCCGATCAATACGACGATGCCGCCCTCGCCGGCATCCGCGCGCTGCTCGGCCTCACCGCGACCGAACCGCTGCCGCCGGCCGCGATCGCCGCCGTCAAAATGGGCACCACCGTCGCCACCAACGCCCTGCTCGAACGCAAGGGCGCGCGCGTGCTGCTGCTGATCGATCGCGGCATGGCCGATCTGTTGCGCATCGGCTCGCAGGCCCGCCCACGCCTGTTCACCTTCGACATCCGCCTCCCCAGCATGATCTACGAACGCGTGGTCGAACTCGGCGGGCGCATCGGCGCCGATGGCACCATCATCGAACCGCTCGATCAAGCCGCCGCGCGCGCCGCCCTGGCCCAGGCGCACGCCGATGGCATCGCAAGCGTCGCCATCGCGCGAATGCACGCCTGGCGCTATCCGGACCATGAGCAAACGCTCGCAGGCCTCGCCACCGCCGCCGGCTTCACCCAGGTCTCGGCCAGCCACGTTGTCAGCCCGCTGCTCCGCCTGGTGCCGCGCGGCGATACCACGGTGGCGGATGCCTATCTCACCCCCATCCTGCGCCGCTATGTCGATCGGATCGCGACCGGCCTGCCCGGCTCGAAACTCTATTTCATGCAATCACACGGCGGCCTCGCCGAGGCGCATCACTTCAGCGGCAAGGACGCCATCCTGTCCGGCCCGGCCGGCGGCATCGTCGGCGCCGCGCGCACCGCCGGCATGGCCGGCCTCGAGCGGATCATCGGGTTCGACATGGGCGGCACCTCGACCGACGTGTCGATCTACGATCGCGGCTTCGAACGCAGTTTCGAGACCGAAATCGCCGGCGTCCGCCTGCTGGTGCCGATGCTCGCGATCAACACCGTCGCCGCCGGCGGCGGTTCGGTGCTCGGCTTCGATGGCGCGCGCCTGCGCGTCGGCCCGGACAGTGCCGGCGCCAACCCCGGCCCGGCCTGCTACCGCCGCGGCGGCCCGCTGACCGTGACCGATGCCAATCTCTGCCTCGGCAAACTGGCGCCGCAGCATTTCCCGCCGATCTTCGGCCCCGCGCAGAATCAGCCGCTCGATGCCGATGTGGTGCAGCGCGCATTCACCCACCTCGCCCAGCGCATCAACGCGGCCACCGGGGCGGCCCATTCGATCGAACAACTTGCCGCCGGCTTCATCACCATCGCCGTCACCAGCATGGCCCAGGCGATCAAGCAAATCTCGATCCAGAAAGGCCGCGACCCCGCCGGCTTCGCCCTCGCCTGTTTCGGCGGCGCCGGCGGCCAGCACGCCTGGCTGGTCGCCGAAGATCTCGGCATGAGCACGATTTTCATCCATCCGCTGGCCGGCGTGCTGTCGGCCTACGGCATGGGCCTGGCCGACCAGATCGTGCTGCGCGAACAGGCGGTCGAAACCCCGCTCACCGATGCCGCCATGCCGGGCCTGCACGCCACCGCGGCCGGCCTCGCCGATGCCGCCCGCCAAGCCCTGATCGCCCAGGGCGCCGAACCGGCGGCGCTCCACATCAACCACCGCGCCCATCTGCGCTACGCCGGCACCGACACGCCGCTGATCATCGATCTGACCAACCCCGCAACCATGCGCACCGATTTCGAGGCCGCCCACCGCCGCCTGTTCGGCTTCATCGCGCCCGGCCGCGCCCTGATCGTCGGCGCCATCGCGATCGAAGCCATCGCACCCGGCGAAACCATCATCGAACCCGCCCTGCCGCCCCGCACCACCGGCGCGCCCATCATGTGCGAGACCATCCGCATGTTCAGCCGCAACACCTGGCACGACGCCGCCGTGTTCGACCGCGACAGCCTGCTCGCCGGCGATGTCATCGAAGGCCCGGCGATGCTGCGCGAAGCCAACGCCACCACCATCGTCGAGCCGGGCTGGCGCGCCGCCATCACCGACCGCAACCACCTGATCATGACCCGCCACGCGGAACCCGCCCGCACCATCATGGCCGATGCCACGCCCGACGCCGCTTCACCCGCCGATCCGGTCCAACTCGAATTGTTCAACAACCTGTTCATGGCGATCGCCGAGCAAAGCGGTGCGGTGCTGCGCAACACCGCGAGCAGCGTCAACATCAAGGAACGGCTCGATTTTTCCTGCGCCCTGTTCGACGCGGATGGCGCACTGATCGCCAATGCCCCCCATGTTCCGGTGCATCTCGGCGCGATGAGCGAGAGCGTGCGCGTCGTGCTGCGCCGGCGCGGTGCCACGCTGCGCCCCGGCGATGCCGTCGCGCTGAACAACCCGTTCAACGGCGGCACCCACCTGCCCGACATCACCGTCATCACCCCGATGTTCGATGATGCCGGCACCACCCTGCGCGGCTTCGTCGCCTCGCGCGGCCACCATGCCGATATCGGCGGCCAGACCCCCGGCTCGATGCCGCCCTTCGCGACCACGCTGGAACAGGAAGGCGTGATCATCGACGATATGCTGGTGGTCGCCCAGGGCGTGTTTCAGGAAACCACCCTGCGCGATGCGCTCGCCAGCGCGCGCTACCCGGCCCGCAACCCCGATGAATCGGTCGCCGACCTCAAGGCCCAGCTCGCCGCCAACGCCGCCGGCATCGCCGCGTTCGAGGCGATGGTGACGCAATACGGCTGGCCCATGGTGCAGGCCTACACCCGCCACGTCATGAACAACGGCGAAGCGAGCGTCCGCGCCGCCATCGAACGCCTGCACGATGGTGCGTTCGCTTACCGGATGGACGATGGCACGCCCCTCACGGTGCGCATCACGATCGATCACGCCCACCGCGCCGCCATCATCGACTTCACCGGCACCGGCGCGCAGCACGCCGGTAATTTCAACGCCCCACCCGCCGTCACCCGCGCCGCCGTGCTCTATGTGTTCCGCTGCCTGGTCGATGACGATATCCCGCTCAACGAAGGCTGCCTCCGCCCGCTCACCATCATCAACCCGCCCGGCAGCTTCCTCAACCCGCAACCCGGCGCCGCGGTGGTCGCCGGCAATACCGAAGTCAGCCAGGCCGTCACCGCCGCCCTGCTCGGCGCGCTCGGCGTCTGCGCCTCGGCCCAGGCGACCATGAACAACCTGCTGTTCGGCAACCAACGCTACCAATATTACGAAACCATCTGCGGCGGCGCCGGCGCCGGACCCGGCTTTGACGGCTGCTCGGCCGTCCACACCCACATGACCAACACCCGCATGACCGACCCCGAAGTGCTCGAACTGCGCTACCCGGTCCGCGTCGAAGAGTTCGCGATCCGGCGCGGCTCAGGCGGTGCCGGGCAGCACCGTGGCGGCGATGGCGCCATCCGCCGCCTGCGCTTCCTCGAACCCATGACCGTCACCATCCTCGCCTCGCGCCGCACCATCCCGCCGTTCGGCATGGCGGGCGGCCTCCCCGGCGCCGCCGGCACCCAATGGATCGAACGCGCCGATGGCACCACCGAGGCGCTCGGCGGCCGCGATCAGGCCGAACTGCAAACCGGCGACGCCATCGTGATCGAAACCCCCGGCGGCGGCGGCTTCGGCCCGCCGCCGCTCTGAACCTCGTGCATCACCCCACGCCGCATCGCCAATCACCGCACCGCGCGCTACGCTCGGCCGCGCCACCGAACCCATGCCAACCATCCCGCGAAAACCAAGGACCCCCATGGCAACCAGACCCCGCCGCCAGATCACGCAATACCTGCTGAGCGCCGCCCTCCTCGCCGGCGCCGCACCCGCCGCCCAGGCGAACGATCTGATCCGCCACTGGGCCGGCATCACCGCACCACCCGCCCCGATTGTGCACAAGGTCACGCTCGATCCGAAAACCACCGCCCTCCTGCTGCTCGATTTCGTCACCCAGACCTGCAGCAACACCCGCCGGCCGCAATGCGTCGCCACCATCCCCGCCATCCGCACCCTGCTCGCCACCGCCCGCGCCCATCACGCCACCATCATCTATTCCTACGTGCTCAGCGGCACCAAGGCCGATATCAACCCTGCCCTCACGCCCCGCCCCGGCGAAGCCAGCGTCCAGTCCGGCCCCGACAAGTTCCTCCACACCAACCTCGCGCAACGCCTCCGCCAGGACGGCATCAAAACCGTCATCATCACCGGCACCGCCGCCGAGGGTGCGGTGCTCGCGACCGCCAGCGAAGCCACCTACCGCGGCTACACCGTCATCCTGCCTTACAACGGCATGTCCTCAACGCACCCCTACGCCGAACAATACGTCGCCTGGGACCTCCTGAACGCCCCCGCCACCAGCCAACACACCATCCTCACCAGCCTCGGTCTGATCCGGTTCGGCTCGTAGTCGGAGGGGGGGTGTGAAAGCCAGGCCAGGGGCTCCACCCCCTCCGACTACATGCCCCCCGGATAGGCCGGACCGCCAGCGCCTTCGGGCACCACCCAGTTGATGTTCTGGGTCGGGTCCTTGATATCGCAGGTTTTGCAATGCACGCAGTTCTGCGCGTTGATCTGGAGTTTTGGCGCGCTGGTTTCCGCCCCGATGATCTCATAGACCCCCGCAGGGCAGTAGCGGGTTTCCGGGCTGCGGAATTTGTCCCAGTTCACCGTGATGGCAACCGCCGGGTCGCGCAGCGTCAGGTGGGCAGGCTGGTTTTCCGCGTGGTTGGTGTTCGAGAGAAACACCGATGACAGCCGATCGAACGTGAGCCTGCCATCCGGTTTCGGGTACGCAATGGGCATCGCCTGGGCCGCGGGTTGCAAGGTCGTGTGATCGGCGTGGTTGCGCAGCGTCCAGGGCGATTTGCCGCGGCTGACATAGGTTTCGAACGCGGCGTTGAGCAGGCCGCCGAACATACCGAACCGGGCGAATCCAGGGCGGATGTTGCGCACCGCTTCGAGTTCCGGCCACAGCCAGGAAGCGCGGATTTTCGCGGGAAACGCATCGAGCGTCGCCGGCCGGTCGCCCGCAAGCGCCTCGCCGATCGCCTCGGCCGCCAGCATCCCCGATTTCATCGCGGTGTGCGTACCCTTGATCTTCGGCACGTTCAGAAACCCGGCCTCGCAGCCGACCAGCACGCCGCCGGGAAACACCAGCTTCGGGATCGACTGGAACCCGCCCTCGTTCAACGCCCGCGCGCCATAGGAAATCCGTTTGGCGCCCTCGAAATACGGTTTGATCGCCGGATGGGTCTTGAACCGCTGCATCTCCTCGAACGGCGAAAAGAACGGGTTCTCGTAATCGAGCCCGACGACGAAGCCATACGCCATCAGATTGCCGCCGAGATGATACAGGAACGACCCACCGTAGGTTTTGGTATCAAGCGGCCAGCCGATGCTGTGCATCACCAGGCCCGGCTTGTGGCTGGCGGCGGGCACCTCCCACAGTTCCTTGATGCCGATGCCATAGGTCTGCGGATCGACGCCGGCATTCAACCCGTATTGCACCATGAGTTGCTTGCCCAGGCTGCCGCGGCATCCCTCGGCGAACACGGTGTAGGTCGCGCGCAGTTCCATGCCGCGCTGATACAACTCGGTATGCGCGCCGTCCTTGCCGATCCCCATGTCGCCGGTCGCGACACCGACCACCCTGCCCGCCTCGATCAGCACTTCGGCGGCCGCGAAACCGGGATAGATCTCCACCCCCAGCGCCTCGGCCTGCGCACCGAGAAACCGCACCACGTTGCCCAGGCTGACCACGTAATTGCCGTGGTTGTTCATCTGCGGCGGCGTCGGCAATTTGAAACTGCCGGTCTCGGTCAGGAACATGAACCGATCCTCGCCGGCCGGCACCGAGCCATCGATCGCGCCGATATCCGCCTCGGGCAGCAATTCCGCCATCGCGCGCGGCTCCAGCACGCAGCCCGAAAGAATATGCGCCCCGACCTCGCCGCCCTTTTCAACGACGCAGACCGTGATCTCCGGGTTCAGCTGTTTGAGCCGGATCGCCGCGGCCAGCCCGGCCGGTCCGGCGCCGATCACGACGACATCGAACTCCATGGCTTCACGCGCTTGATCGTGCTCGGACATCGGTGCCTCCCGGACAGATTGACGTAAACGATATGGTCATATCATGCGGGTTGATCGTTTGGTAAAGCCCCGCGCGCCATCACCCCCAACATCACCATTGCGCTGCACCGGCTTCCTGCGTCACATCGTCCCATGCAATCGCCCGATCCCATACCGCCCGATCTCGCGCTGGCCTGGCTCGCGCTCCAGGCCGAATGGGGCGCGGTCGATGGTCTGGCCGATGCGCCGCAGGATCACACGCAGCCGCCCCCGCGCGCCGAACCGACCCGCCCGATCCCGCTTCGCCCCACCACACAGTCCCCACCCCGCCCGGCCGCCGCCGCAACCACCGCCGCGCCGCCCGCGGCCATCTCCCTCGCCGGGCTGCGCGCCGCGCTGGAAGCGTTCGACGATTGCGCGCTCAAGCGCACCGCCACCCAGCTCGTCTTCGCCGATGGCAGCGAGACCGCCCGCATCATGCTGATCGGTGAAGCGCCGGGCGGCGAGGAAGATCGCGCCGGCCGCCCCTTCGTCGGCCCGGCCGGCCAGCTGCTCGACCGCATGTTGGCCAGCATCGGGCTCGACCGCACCCAGGTGCGCATCGTCAATGTCGTGCCCTGGCGGCCGCCCGGCAACCGAAACCCGTCGGAGGCCGAAATCGCGCAATGCCTGCCCTTTCTGCACCAGCACATCGCCCTGATCCGGCCGCAGCGCCTGCTGCTGCTCGGCGCGGTCGCGGTACGCGCGCTGATCGGCGGCAAGGAGGGCATCAGCCGGGTGCGCGGCAGCTGGAAATCGGTCACGATTCCCGGGCTCGATCAGCCGGTCCGCGCCCTGCCGACCTATCATCCGGCGTTTCTGCTGCGCCAGCCTTCGGCGAAACGCCTCGCCTGGAGCGACCTGCTGACATTGCGGCAGGACTGTGTCGAAGACAGCGTTTTACTCAATGCTGCTCCGCAAAAACCGCAATCGATCACGGAAAGTTGATATCAGAGTCGTAACGTAACCCCCTCTAATCGCGTATTTTGTGCTAAAAATTAGAAGTGGTCTCAATTTAAGGGGTTGCCGCGGGCCAGATAAGCCGTGTAGCCCCTTGGCTCATGCGAGGGGCCGTTAAAAAGCTCTCCCGCCTAAGTGTCGCCCGGGCGTGTATCGTCTCCGCGGCACTGCTCGCCACCGTCGCACCTGCCAGTGCGGCACCGGCCGGGCAAAGGGGGTCTACAACCGCGAAACACGCTGGCGTCAGCCAGCCGGCAACAGAACCACTCGGATCATCCGGATCCGAAAGCGTTGCCTATGCCATACCGCGCTCGACGCCGTTGAACGGCGCCGAAACCATGCTCGCGCAGCCGCTCACCCCCAGCGACGCCGCCACCTACCAGCGCATCTTCGCCGATCAGCATGAAGGCAAAATGGCAGCGGCGCAGCGCCTGCTCGACCGCGTCGACAACCCGCTGCTCAAAGGCCAGGTCCTCGCCCAGCGCTACCTCGGCCCCTATCACCACGCAACGCCGGCCGAACTCCAGGCCTGGCTCGCCGCCTACAACGGCCAACCCCACACGCTGCGCATCCGTGCCCTGCTCCTCCAGCGCCTGCCGCGCGGCGCATCCGCCCCCACCGCCGCCGTCACCTACCTGCCCGAACCGATCATGGCGGCCAGCGGTGCGGCACCGCCCCCGCCACCCGGTGTGCCGGTGCCGCGCTACCTGGCCGATCGCGTGGCAAACCTGACGCGCGCCGGCCACACCAGCCTCGCGATCGATCTGATCGGCCGTGACAACCACATCTCCACCGCCGCCGGTGCCGCGCTGCGCGGCGATGTCGCGCGCAATCTGTTCATCAACGCGCGCTACGCCGAAGCGTTCACGGTGGCGAGCCAGGCCGCCCATGAAGGTGGCGATGCCGTCTGGCGCCCCGATTTCATCGCCGGCCTCGCCGCCTGGCAGTTGCACAAGATCGCCGAAGCCCTGCCCTATTTCACCGCCGCCGCCAGCGCGACCCACACCAGCCCCGGCGAGCGGGCGGCGGGCGCCTTCTGGGCAGCCCGCGCCGCGCTCCGCCTGCGCCATCCGGATGCCTATCTCCACTGGCTCGATCAGGCGGCCGCGGCACCCGACAGTTTCTACGGCATGCTGGCCGGACGCTTGCTCGGCCACGGGCTCGATGGCACCGGCCTGTCCGCCAGCCTTTCCGAAGCCGATATCGAAGCGGTCGCCGCCCACAAGGACGGCGCGCTGGCCTTCGCCCTGATCGAGGTCGGCCGCCCGGCCGATGCCGCGCGCGCGCTCCGCGCCCTCTGGCCGGATATCCGTCGCGAGGCCGGTTTCGGCCGCGCCGTCATGCGCGTCGCCGCCCGCGCCGGCTTGGTCGATGTCGCGGTGGCGCTCGACCAGAGGCTGCCCGGCAACGCCATCGCCGGCACCAGCCTGCCCTTGCCCGCACTGCACCCGGCCGGCGGCTTCAATGTCGATCCCTCGTTGATCTACGCCCTCGCCCGCACCGAATCGGGCTTCAACGTCAACGCCGTCTCCCCGGTCGGTGCCCGCGGCCTGATGCAGCTGATGCCGCAAACCGCGGCCGCCATGGCCCGGATCGGCGGCATCGGCGGCAACATGAGCGCACCCGCCGTCAACCTCGCGCTGGGGCAGAGCTATCTGCGCTACCTCGGCAAGCAACCCGGCGTGCAGCGCAACCTGCTCGACATTCTGGCCAGCTACAACGCCGGTCCGGTCGCCGCCGCCGCCTGGGCCCACTCGATCCACGACGGCGGCGATCCGCTGATCTTCCTCGAATCGATCCCGCTCGCCCAGACCCGCCGCTTCGTCCGCCAGGTCCTGGCCGACAGCTGGCTCTACGCCGAACAACTCGGCACCACACCCGAAAGCCTGGACGCGATGGCCGAAGGCAAATTCCCCCGCCTCTCCCCCTACGGCACCGCCCTGGCCGACGCCGGCGACTGACGCCCAGCTTCAAGCCCGTCCAGCCTCAAAGCCGCCCCGCCTCAAAGCCGCCCACCCTCAAACAAGCCCGGCAACCCGATCTTAATGTTTCGCCGCTATCATCAGGCGATGAACCACACGCTCGATCCCCGCATCCTCACCGAGGTCTCAGTCGAACAGATCTTCCAGGACGGTTTGCGCGCCTATCATGCAGGCGAACTGACCTACGCCGTGCAGGCGTTCTCCGAGGTTCTGGTCCAGCTGCCCGGCTTTCCGCCCGCGCTGACCAACCGCGCCCTCGCCGCCTGGTCGCTCGGCAACCTCGATCACGCGGCGGCGGATGCCCAGGCCGCCTGCCGCGCCACGCCGGACCTTGCCGAAGCATGGCTGGTCGCCGGTGCCATCCTGATCGACCGTGGCGATCAACCGGGCGCGATCGCGCATTATCAACGCGCCGTCGCGCTCCGCCCCGAACTCGCCGCCCCCCGGGCCGGCCTCGCCGCCGCCTGCCTCGCGGCCGGGCAGCACGCCAGCGCCGAACAGGCGGCGGCACTCGCGCTCTCGCTCGATCCCAACTGCATCCACGCCCGCTTCACCCTGGGTTCCGCCCGCTCGGCGCAAGGCGACCCGCTCGGCGCGATCCATCAATTCAATCAGGTGCTGGCAGCCGATACCGCCCATGCCGGCGCCTACCTCAATCGCGGCAACGCCCGCATCAATTGCAACGACATCGCGGGTGGCGTGGCCGATCTCCGCGCCGCCCTCGCGATCAACCCCGGCCTGAAGGAAGCCTGGGCGAGCCTCGGCGTCGCCCTGACCATCCAGGCCGACACCGCAGCCGCGATCACCGCGTGCGACCATGCCATCGCACTCGACCCCGATTTCGCGGTCGCTCACTGGAATCGCGGCGTCGCCGCCCTGCTCGGCGGCGATTTCGCCGCAGGCTTCGCCGCCTACGAATGGCGCAAGCGCCATCCCGTCTACGGCCGCCATTTCGATCGCCTGCCGGCGCCGACGTGGCAGGGCGAACCGCTCGCCGGCCGCCATTTGCTGGTGCGCGCCGAACAGGGGCTGGGCGATACCATCATGTTCGCCCGCTTCCTGCCGGCACTCGCAAGTCAGGCGCGTCACCTCACCCTCGCGTGCCACAAAACCCTGCACACGCTGTTCGCCGGCATGGGCATCGGCCTGTGCACGCTCGATGACCCCGCCCCGCCCGATGTCGATTGCGCGATCGACCAGATGAGCCTGCCTCACGTCCTGGCACTCACCCCCACCACCATCCCCGCCGCCGAGGGCTATCTGGCACCAACCACCGCCAATGCCGACCACTGGAACATCGAGCATTGGCGCGCCACCCTGGCCCGCCAACCCGAACAACACCAACCCGGCCAACGCCTGATCGGCCAACGCCTGATCGGCCTCGTCTGGGCCGGCAACCCCGGCCACAACAACGACCAGCGGCGCTCCCTGCCGCAAGGCGCGCTCACGCCGTTGCTCGCTTTGCCCAATACCCGCTTCATCGCGCTGCAACTCGGCGCCCGCCACGCCGAATACGATATCCCGAGCCTCGCACCGCAGATCACCGATTTCGCCAGCACCGCCGGCATCCTCGCCAATCTCGACGCCGTCGTCACCGTCGATACCTCGATCGCCCACCTCGCCGGCGCCATGGGCAAACCCTGCCACGTCCTGCTCTCGGCCTCATGCGACTGGCGCTGGCTGCTCGGCCGCACCACCACACCCTGGTACGACCACCTCCACCTCCACCGCCAGACCCAGCTCGGCGACTGGTCAGGCCCGATCCAGTCGATACTCACCGCGCTCCAGTCTATCCCTTGATGCAGCGCGAAGACGCCGGCCATCATCGAGCACGACAAGCATAACAGCGCCCCACGATACGCCACCCGCGACAAAACAGGCCAATATCCGCCGGTTCCTGGCCTCTGTGAGACGTTTGGTGATGAAAGGATTATGGTGCCGACACGCGGGATTGAACCGCGGACCTACTGATTACGAATCAGTTGCTCTACCGCTGAGCTATGTCGGCCACGCGCCCGCTATAGCGAGGCCGGGCCGCCGTCGCAAGCCGGTGTCTCAGGCCGCCGCAACCGCGCTTTCGCCGGACAGGATCTGCTTCAGCGCCCCCACCAGATCATCCATCATCGCCTCGGTATGCTTCGGCCCAGGCGTGAAGCGCAGGCGCTCGGTGCCGGCCGGCACGGTCGGATAATTGATCGGTGTCGCATACATGCCGAACTCACGGATCAGCCGCATCGAAACCTCGGTCGCCCGCGCCGCATTGCCGATCATCAGCGGCACGATATGGCTCTCCGAATGCAGGCGCGGCAGCCCGGCGGCATCGAACTTCGCCTTCAACATCGTCGCCCGCTCAAACAGCGTATCACGCCGCGCCTGATCGACCTTCAACCGGCGGATCGAGGCGAGCGCCGCGGCCACGGTCGGCGGCGGCAGGGCGGTCGTGAAAATGAACCCCGCCGCGGTCGAACGGATGTAGTCGATCACGCTGGAATCCCCCGCCACATAACCGCCGTGGCAGCCATAGGCCTTCGCCAGCGTGCCTTCGATAATGGTCAGCCGGTGCGCCACACCATCCCGCTCGGATACGCCGCCGCCATGCGGCCCATACATCCCAACCGCATGCACCTCGTCCAAATACGTGATCGCGTTATATTTGTCGGCCAGATCACAGATCGCCCCGATCGGCGCGATATCGCCATCCATCGAATACACGCTCTCGAACGCGACCATCTTCGGCGCATCGACCGGGGCTGCCGCGAGGAGCCGCTCCAGATCGGCGAGATCATTGTGCTTGAACACATGTACGGTCGAGGTTTTGCCGCCCTTGATGCCGACGATCATCGAATTATGGTTCTGCGCGTCGGAAAACACATGCCAGTCGGGCAGCGCGTTCAACACGGACCCCAGCGTCGCCTGGTTCGACACATAGCCCGAAGTGAACAGCAGCGCCGCGTCCTTGCCGTGCAGCGCCGCCAGTTCGGCCTCCAGCGCCACATGGATCGGCGACGAGCCGGCGATATTGCGCGTCCCGCCCGCCCCGGCGCCCATGGTCCGCGCCGCCTCGATCGAAGCCTCGATCACCTCGGGGTCGGTGCCCATCGCCAAATAGTCGTTCGAGGACCAGACCAGAATATCCTCGGTCCTGCCCTCCATCGTCACCCGATAATACGGAAACCGATCCGCCAGTTTTTCCAGCGCGACGAACCGCCGATACCGCCCGGCCGCGCGGATTTCCGCCAGCGCCTTGTCACATTGCGCGATAAACTTGTGGTCGCGGTTCATGTCCTGCTCCTGGCCGCCCCAAAACGCCGGCGCGGTTCGATGTGATATCCTATTGGCCGAAACGGCAAAACGATATTGCGCGGATGTCAGGCGGTGCCGTCAAGGGGATATATTCCATTCCGACAGTTTTTTACCGCTGTGCCGATCACATCGGAGCTATGCGCGGCTCAACGGTACAAGACGCTCATCATTTCGCCCCATTCGCGCTTCGACAACCCCGAACTCGCCTGATCGACCGCCTCGCCCGCCAGCATCCGCCGCAGGATCGCCAGCATCGTCGCGGAAAAACTCACCGCCCCCAGCCGATACTCCTCGAACGCGCGGCAACTCGCCGGCACCCACGCCCGCGTCATCGCCAGCATCGCATCGGCATAGACCCGGATTTCATACTGCGCATGAGAATCCGCCCGCAGCGACAGGAAATGAAACAGATTATGCAGATCGGTCTTCCAATACCATTGCGTATACGCATTCAGCGTCAGGTTCATCCGTGCCAGCTCGCGCGCCAGCCCCCGCCGGTCCGGGTCCGCCTCGGCTTCGTTCAACATATACTCGTAATGCGAATAATTACGGTCGGCGTCCTCACGCAGCAAAGCCAGCACCGCCGCAGCCTCATCGCCCTCGAGCACATCGCCCCGCCCCTGCCGGTTGCTGGCCGATTGCGCCGCCAGATGCTCCGGCGCCGGGATATAGAACTCCCGGTCCATCACCGAATACCGGGCGGAATACTCGTTCACATTCGCGGTCCGATGCCGGATCCACTGCCGCGCCACGAAAATCGGCAGCTTCACATGAAACTTGATCTCGCACATCTCGAACGGCGTCGAATGCCGATGCCGCATCAAATAGCGGATCAGCCCCTCGTCCTCGCTCACCTTGCGCGTGCCCCGCCCATACGAAACCCGCGCCGCCTGCACCACGGCCGCATCGTCGCCCATGTAATCGATCACGCGCACAAAGCCATGATCGAGCACCGGCACGGGCGTGAACAGCAGCGCCTCCAGCGCGGGCACGGTGGCGCGCCTGGTCGGCGCGCTCTGGTCGCGCGCCGCGGCAATCTCGGCTTGGTCGAATTCGGTGAGGTTCATCGGGGTCCCTTTCGCAGGGCGCTCATATCGCCTATATAGGTCGTGCCGGGCAACCGGCTATGGCGATAAACGGTGCGTGGAATAAGTGTTGTGGACCCGGGGGCAGTACCCGGCGCCTCCACCAAATTCTGGCTTTGGGGCAAACTCCGCCCTCCGAGGCAGATCATGGGGGCGAAACAGGCTCGACACGCACGGTAAAGACCCATCTTTCGCTCGGCATTGTACCGCCGTTATCGGGCTATATCACAAGTGCCAACGATAATTTCGAGGCATTCGCTGTCGCTGCATAAGCGATAAGCGCGGTTCGGGGGGCACCGGGCAACAGAAGCCCCCCACTTTCCCCACCTTCGAAGCCTCAATCCGCGCCCGCGACCGCGCATAAAAAAAGGCCGGTCTTTGACCGGCCGGCATCATTCTGATGCAATAAAGAGGCTCCCTAAACTTGGCGGCTGGCACCGCTGAAAATTTTGCAGGTCAGTTGCGACCTGCCGAATTCCCGTAAGCGCCACACCCGATAAATGGCGGATTTTTGACAATCGAGCAAGACCCTTTCGTGTCGTACCGGGGGTATTGAAAGAAAAAATGTATTACAAACGGATATGACCGCGCTAATTTCTGATACATTCGCGTTTCACCCGAACCGGCCGAGCACCGCGAACCCCAGAATCAGCACCCCGAGCAGCACATCGACCGCCACCAACCGGGTCAACCGCCGCACCGCGACGGCCATCGCCAGCGGATCAGCGGCAGACTCGGCGTCGCGCACCAGCAGCACCCCGCCGAACCACGCGATCAGCAGCACGATCGCCATGGCCAGCCCCGCCGTCTGCATCGCATTGATCGCCCTGGGCCATCCCGCCGGCCCGCCATATTGCACCAACGCCAGCCCCCACCCGGACAGCAGCGACACCGGCATGATCATCAGGCACCACCGCAACAGCCGCAAAGCCGGCGGGCCGATCAACAAATACCCCGCCAAAAACCCGGTCCACCCGGCAAATGCCAGCAAATGCACCGCCAGCACCGCCGAAACGGCATCATAATTCATGCCGCCGCACCCAGCAGCGCCACAACCCGCGCCGCCAGCGCGCCAATTTCGATCCCCGCGACGCTCGCCGGCGCCGATTCCGCCACGCCCAGCCCCTCGGCGAACGCATTGGCATAACCGGCCCGATTACCCAGCGCCTCATCGAGCAGCACCAGCCGCCGCGCCGCGATCTCCGCCTCCAACCGCCGCCGCAGCTTCGATGCCGCGGCCGCCCGGTTGAACACCAGCGCCACCGGGCGCCGCTCCTCCGCCGCCAGTTTCAGCGTCCCCTCCGCCGCCCATAAATCGGGCGGCGTCGGGTTCATCGGAATCAGTACCAGATCCGCCCCCCGGATCGCCCGCCGCGCGTCAGAATCGAGCACCGGCGGCGTATCGATCAGCACGATGTCATGATCGCGCTTCAACCCATCGAGCGCCGCCGCCAACCGCCAGCCCGAAACGGTCTCGACCGTCACAGCCGCCGCGGCCTTCGGGTTCGCCGCCCGCAGTCGGCCCCAGGCGGTCAGCGAGGCCTGCGGATCGATATCCAGCACCGCCACCCGCCGCCCCGGCGCCAAAGCCACCGCCAGCTGGGCCGCCAGCATGGTCTTGCCCGCGCCGCCCTTTTGCTGCGCCACCGCGATCACTTTCACCATCCAAGCCTCCGGTTTCGCATTATGCCTAGCAAATCCCGGCGCGCCTGTCCCACATATCCACCATGGAAGCTCTGTTCACCCCCGCCGAAATGACCGAGATCGACCACGCCGCCCCCGCCCACGGTGCCAACGTGCCCGCCCTGATGGAAAATGCCGGCAGCGCGGTCGCCCGCGCCATTCACCGCCGCTACCGACCGTGTCGCGTGCTGGTCCTCGCCGGTCCCGGCAACAATGGCGGCGACGGCTACGTCACCGCCCGCCACCTCGCCGCGCGCGGATGGCCCGTCGTTGTCGCGCCGGTCGGCACGCCCCGTCCCGGCTCGCCAGCGGCCGACGCCGCAGCGCGATGGCGCGGCCCGCTGGTCGAACCCACGATCGCCCGAGTCGCCGCCGCCGCGCTGGTCATCGATGCGATCTTCGGCGCCGGCCTCGCGCGCGCCATCACGCCGGAGTGCGCTGCCCTGCTCGCCGCCGCCCGCACATTGGTCGCGATCGACATGCCCAGCGGCGTCGATGGCGCAACCGGCGCCTTGCGCGGCAAGGCCGCCCAGGCCGCCCTCACCATCACCTTCGTCGCCCGCAAACCCGGCCATCTGCTGCTGCCCGGCAAGGCGCACTGCGGCATGGTGCTCTGCGCCGACATCGGTATGCCGGCCGGCGCGGTCGCGACCATCACACCCACATTGTGGCGCAGCACGCCGGCACTCTGGCAACTCCCCGTCCTCGCCGCCGCCGGCCATAAATTCGACCGTGGCCACCTCACCATCCTCGCCGGCCCGATGTCCGGCGCCGCCATCCTCGCGGCCAACGCCGCCCGCCGCGCCGGCGTCGGCCTGCTCAGCCTCGCCACCGAAACCTCGCTCACCGATACCCCGCTCACTGGCACCGCGCCGGGCATCATGATCCGCACCGACCCCATCGCCACCCTGCTCGCCGATCACCGCCGCCAGGTCTGGCTCTGCGGCCCCGGCCTCGGGATCGACCGGGCGGGTCCGCTGCTCGCGACCCTGATCGCCGCCAACCGCACCATCCTCGCCGACGCCGATGCCCTGACCGTCTGCGCCGATCACCCGGAACGCCTGCACGGCGTGCGCGTGATCACCCCGCACGAGGGCGAATTCAGCCGCGTCTTCCCCCACCTCGCCGGCGATAAACTGTCCCGCGCCCGCGCCGCCGCCACAATCACCGGCGCCGTCGTCGTCCTGAAAGGCGAGGATACCGTCATCGCCGCCCCCGATGGCCGCGCCGCGATCAACGACAACGCGCCCCCCAGCCTCGCCACCGCCGGATCGGGCGACACGCTGTCCGGCATCATCGCCGGCCTGCTCACCCAGGGCATGCCGGCATTCGAAGCCGCGTGCGCCGGCGTCTGGCTGCACGGTGCGGCCGCGCACACCCACGGACCCGGTCTGATCGCCGAAGACCTCGCGGAAGCCCTGCCCGCGGTGCTGGCAACCCTGCAAGCAACGAGGAATACGACTTAAGATCGATGGCGTGATGCGATCCGTTAACTTATTATTAGGGAATGGTGATTATACTCATGCTCATGATCGCAGCAGCATCCTTCTCGGCCTTCGCCGCCCCGATCGGGTCGTCGAGCCTCAGCACCCCGCCGATGCGCATGGCACCGGTAAACCCCACCCCGCAATCCAGCGCGCCGCAACCGGAGCCCGCCGGCTCGGGCTCGATGCCGCGGGGCTCCGTGCTGAATATGTCTGTCTGATCCGCACACGGTGAAAGGTAAAGCCAGGTCTTCGTTTCTGCGAAAAAAGAGGAAAAAAACGTCGCTGATCTGGGCTCGTGCCCAAGAAATCTCCCGCGCCCCAGAACGAAAAAAATTTTTCTCCTTTTTCTTGTTCACAAAGAATAGGGCCCTGCCTTCCCCCGTTTTTCCCGGACTACCGAGGCCAGGGGTCGCACAGAGGCGCCTGGTCTGATACCAGCGCGCGCATGAGCGACGCGGCGGATCATCGGACCAGGGTTGCACGGCGGATCATTGCCGTGCTGGTGGTGATCGGGCTCGCCGCCGTCGCGATCGTCTATCTGCCGCGCATCGCCTCGGGCAATTACCACCGCGCGGCGATCGAGCGGCTGGCGAGCGATGCGCTGGGGCGGCGCGTGAGCATTGCCGGGCCGATCGAATTGTCGCTGCTGCCCGATCCCCAGCTGCGCGCTGACACGATCACCATCGGCAGTCCGAAGGGCGGGCTGATCACGGCGGCGACGCTGAAGCTCGACCTCGCCCCCCTGCCCTTGCTGCTCGGGCGGCTGCGCGCAACCAGGCTGACGCTGCGCAAACCCGATGTGACGCTGCCCTGGCCGCTGCCGGGTGGTGCCGCCGCGGTGGCGCCGCCGCTCTGGCTGGCATCGCTGCATGCCACCATCGTCGATGGCGTGTTCCGGCTGGGATCACTGACATTCGACCATGTCGATCTGTCGATTTTCACCGGCGGGCCGAACGCCGTGCTGGCGGCATCCGGCACGCTGACGATCGGTCGCATGCCGGCCTCGGTGACGCTGGATATCGACAATACCGGCGGCGCCGCGCCCGCGCCGGTGCAGAGCACGATCCGGCTCGACGGCAATGCCGGGCGGATGGCGTTCAAAGGCACGCTCGACCACGCGAGCGTGCTCCGCGGCACGCTGAGCGGCATGTTGGCCGGGCTCGGCGGCACATCCGGCCCGGTGGATTTCCATGGCGACCTCGCCGCCGATGGCGCGGTGGTGACGCTGCGCGAGATCGATGCGCGCGTGACCGACCCCAGGATCGGCGATGCCAGCCATACCCGCGGCAGTGCCACGATCGTGCTGCGACCGGCGCCGCTGTTGCGGCTCGACCTGACCGGCGCGCGCTGGCGGATCGGCGCCGGGCAGACAATGCTGCGGCGGGTGGCAGCGGTGCTACCGATCGCGGCGCGGCTCGACCTGACGGACAGCCGGTTCGACCATGTCACCGTCAAATCGATCCACGCCGATCTCACGAGCGATGCGGCGGGGATGCAATTGCAGGCGCTGGCGATGAGCCTGCCGGGTGCCGGATCGCTCACGCTGGCACAATCCACCACGCCCGGCGAGGCGGAACGGGTGCGGATTGCCGCCCCCGATCCGGCCCGCACCATCGCTGCCCTGCGCGCCAGCTACGCTTGGCTGCCGGCCTGGCCGGATGGGCTCGGCGCGCTGGCGCTCACGGGTCATTTGCGAATGCGGGCGGATGGCGCGATCGACCTCGCCGGGCTGAAGGGCGCGCTCGGCGGCAAGACCTGGCCGCACTCGGGCTTCACCGGCGGGTTGATGGTGCGGCCCGGCCGGCATGGTGCCACGATGGCCGCAGACCTCGCGTTCGACCGGCTGCGCCTGACGCCGGCCGCACTCGGCGCGCTGCGCGCCGCGCTGCTGGCCAAGACCACCACCATCACCGGGCCGATCGCGCTGCGGGCCCGCACGCTCGACATCGTGACGCAGGCGAAGGCCGCGCCGCCGCTGTTCACCGGCACGCATCTGCTGATCGACGGCGCGCTGCGCGATGCCGCATCGGGCGGCGGTGTCGCATTGTCGCTGGCGACGCTGCGGATCGGCCAGACCCTGCTGGTCGGGCATGGCGCGCGGCGGAGCGATGGCGGCATCATGGCGGCGCGCTGGCTGATCACCGGGCCGGATGCGGCAGCGACGCTTGCGGCGGTCACGCATGGATTTGGCGGCAAGCCGCCTCCCTGGTTCGGCTTGCCGGTGTGGCATCACCACTTCGCGGCCGCCCTGGTCGCGGCGGGGCCGATGCGGGCGCTGCATACCGCGCTCACGCTGCATCTCGGCGCGATCCGGGCGGCGGCGCTGCCGGTGATCGATCTGGCCGGCGGCACCGCGACCGGCGCGGTGACGCTGCATGCGCCGAACGCGGTGGCATTGATCCGCGATCTGGGCGGGGCTGCGGTGCTCGGCCCGCGCAACGGGCTGGACTGGCCGGGTGCCGGGTCGGTCAGCCTGCGGGCCTCGGCGTTTCTGAGCGATGACCGCATCGGCCTGCCCGATTTCGTGCTCTCGCTCGGCGCGCTGACCACCAGCGGATCGTTGAGCCTGCGCCTGGGCGACCGGCCTGCGGTCGCCGGCACCATCGCGGCCGATACGCTGATGATCCCGGCGGCGGGGACACTGCTGCATCTGGCCGGCGCGGCGATGGCGGGCAAGGTGCGGATTGCGCTGCCGCGCATCACCGCCGCCCGCATCGCGGATGCGGAGACGGTCGTGGCCCGGCATGTCGCCGGCAGTCTCGCCCTTGGCGATGACGCGGTGACGCTCGGCGTCGACCGGGCGGATGTCGCGGGCGGCGTGTTGGGTGGCGCAGCGACAATCACCGACGGCACCGCCCCCGGCCTCACGATCAAGGCGCATCTGCAGAACGCCGATGCCGCGAGGCTCGCGCAGGACAGCGGTATCGCCGCGCCGATCGGTGCCGGCACGTTGGGTGTTGCCGCCGATCTGACGGCGCACGGCACCACGCCAACAGACTGGCGCAAGACGCTCACCGGTAGCGTGATGGCGCTCGGCAGCGCGCTCGCGATCCGGGGGGTCGATCTCGCCGCGGCGTCCAACGCGCTGGCACAGGCGCTGGCCCGGCAGCCGGCGCACCCGGCCGATGCGCTGCTGCGCACGGCGGTGCGGACCGCCTTGCAGAACGGCACCACGGTGTTCGAGACGGCAACGCTGCAAGGCACCGTGGCGGGCGGGGTGATGACGCTGGGTCAGTCCAGCCTCACCGGCACGGCGGGATCGATCGGGCTCGGCGGCACGGTCGATTTCGTGAACGATCGGCTGGCGCTGACCGCGACCCTGCAACCGCATCTCGATGGAACCATCCCGGCCCCGGCGCTGCCGATCGATCTGACCGGCTCGCTCGATCATCCGCACATCGCCGCGCATCGCGGGGCGTCACCGCCATGACGCGGGAGCGGCGCTGGCAACTCGCGGCCTATTTATTGCTCAACGGCGGCTTCTTCTTTTTCGACACCGCGATGGGCCTGTTCGATGTCGCGACCTACGGGTATTTCGCGCGCGAGCACGTGGCTTCCTATCTGTTCGCGCTGGATTTCGTCATGGTCAGCGTGCCGATGTTGCTCGGCGGCTGGCTCGCCCATCTGCTCAACCGGCGGTTCGGCGTGCGCGCGGTGATCGGGCTGGGCTACACGATCGCGACTGCTGGGTTTTTGGTGCTGTTTCTGACCGGGCTGTACCGGATTCCGCTGTGCCTGCTGATCGTGGCGTTTCTGCTCGGCATCGTGTTCAGCGCGATCCTGCCGGCCCTGTCGCGCTTCATCCGCGATGTATTCGGCGCGGGCAAAGGGGCTGTGCTGGCGCTGAAGCTCGATGCGATCTTCATGGCGGTCGGCATGGTCGCCGGTGTTGGTTTCGGCACGGTCTGGTTCGATCGCGAGGGGCTGGCGGTGTTCTTTCCCCTCGCGACCGGCTGTTTTGCCCTGGCGGGGATGATCCATGTCAGCACCCTGTTTTTCCCCGGCGTGCTGCGCGACTACGCCGGGCCGGAAGTGCCGGCGCGCTGGGCGGCCACGCTGCGGGCGATGCGCCGGGCCGAGACGAAATGGCGCAGCCTGATGCTGCAACCCTCGCTGAACATGGTGATCGTGCCGCTGATGGTCGGGCTGCCGGCCGCCGCCGCCGAGCGGCACTACGGCGCGCTGCCGGTGATCGGGCTGGTCGCGGCCCCGATCATCGTGCTGGCCGGGCGGCGCACTGGCATGCTGGCCGGGCGGCTGCTGGCGCCGGAATTCGTGCTGCGGCTGATGGTCGCACGGCGCGGCGCGGCGCTGGTGCCGATGATCGGGTTTTTCATATTATACGCGCTGGCGTTCGTGGTGCCGTCGCTGCCGCTGGTGTTTGCCCTGGTGTTCTGCGCGCATCTGCTGAGCAATGTCGTGGCGGGTGCGGTGTTCTATGGCGTGCAGACCGAGTTTCCCGCCGGCGAGACGGCTGCGGCCAGCGCGCTGCAATCGCAGCTATCGACCGGCGTCTGGGTGATCGTGGCCTCGCTGGCGACCGTGCTGCTGGTCTTTCTGCCGCCGCCGGCCACAATCGGGCTGGCCGGATGCGGGCTGGTGGTGGCGGCGCTGGTGTTGCGCGGGTCCGGCATCGGCGGGTTGCACCTCGGCGTGGCGCGCCCGATCGCGAAATGAATCGTGGCGATCAATGTTGATGTGGCACGCGACCGTCAATGAAGCGCCGGAGACGACCCTGTTCCACCGTGCGGCAGAGCACGCCGCCTGAACGCGCGATACGGCCGGATCGTGCATCCGGCCCAAAGCGCCAGCGCCAGTCCCGCCAGCGTGACCGATAGCCGCGTGCCGCGCGGGCGGTAGCTGAACGTCACGCTGCTGCGCCCGGCCGGCAGCGCGACCGATTGAAACAACGCGCCGTGCCGGGCAACCGGCACCGCGCGCCCGTTCAACCGCGCCCGCCAGCCGGGAAACCAGGCTTCCTGACGGGTCAGGATCGCCGGTGTCGCGCACTCGGCACTGGCTTTGTCGCGCCCCGTCGCGCTCAGGCGGCAGGCAGGCGTCGCGCTGAAATAGCGGTGATACGACCGGATGCGAAAAATCGACATGACCGGGTCGTGATACACCGGCATGGCCGACCCACCCGGCAGCGTCTGGCTGAGGCGCAGAGCGGGCATCGTCACGCCGGTAGCGGAGCGGCGCAGCCAGAGCGCCACGGGATGCGCGCCGGTCACATGGGTCAGGCGCAGATGCAGTGCCGCACCCGCGGTCAGGTCGATGGCCGGATGCAGGGGGATGTTCAGCCAGGCATCGTCCTGCGCGGTGGCGAGCGGCGCGGTGCCGCCGGCGCACAGCGCCCCCGCGCAGAGGCGGGCGGACAGGATGCCGGTCGAACTACCGTCGTAGGTGCCGATCAGGACGGCGACATGATCGATCCTGGTCAGCGTGGCGGCCACCGCTGCGACCTGCCCGGCAGCGAGCGTCGTATCGCGCGAATCGCCGGCACCCAGAGCCGCGGCACCCGCAAAAATATCGGGGTGCGGCAGGCTGACGCTGCGCAGGAACGGGCTGATCTGGCCCGGGCTGGTGATGACATATTTCACGCCGATCGCGGCATAGTCGCGCACATGATCGAACAGAATGGTTCGCCCCTGGCCGCTGCCGGGCGGCGCTTTCCACCATCCCACGAACATCATGCCCGTGTCATACGGATCGAGATGGTGCCTGATATAGTCGCTCCACGCCTGCGACACCGGCAACTGGCTGTCATCGATCGAGGCGAGGCGGTAGCCGGCCGGGTAGTCCGGCCCGAACGGGCGGAGCGAATAGACCCGCGCGAGCCCGAGATGCGCCTTGAGATACGCGATGCCGCCGGTGTAGTACCGATACGGGCGCGGCGCCGAGAGTTGCGGCAGGGCTGCGACCACGAAGGCATCGAGCAGCATCGCCGCCGCGATCATGCGCGCGCGGTGGCGGTGGGCCACAGGGTTCAGCCCGGCCAGCGCCGCCAGAATGACCAATCCTGCCAGACCCTCGAACACCGTGCCCAGCACGATCGTCACGCGCACCGGCGGGCTCGCGAAATGATACCAGCCGGTGATGATGGCCCGGTCCGGCAGGATGACGGCGGCGATCACCGCGACGAGCAGGGCGCCGATCATGCCGCCCTGCCGCAGGCTCAGCGTGCATGTGACGCAACGATCGAGCCCGATGCCGGCGAGCACGAACACCGCCATCGACAGCGCCGGCCACAGGAACCGCGCGGTGTTGAGCAATCCAAGATCGGGGATGATGGCGTTCAGCACGAAGGCGACACCGGGGACGCCGTAGCAGCGCGCGAGACCGACGCCGAGGAACATACCAAGGCCGATGATCAGACCGCGCGCGGGATCGGTCCGGGCGCGCAGCAGCGCGGCCAGAGCCGGGATCACGGCGGTGAGGCCGAACCAGCCGCCCAGCTTGACCAGCGGCAAAGTCGGCAGAGCGGCCGCGACCCAGCCGGCCGATGCGTGGATGCCGGTCGGGCCATAGATCAGCGGGAACAGCGCCAGCGGCATCAGCATCGGCGGCAGGTGATCGACCGCGTAGGCCGCCTTGTGCGCGCCGAGGTAGCTCTGGGCGGCGTAATTCAGGAACGGCACCACCAGCGGCAACGCAAGAGCGAGGCCGATGATCACGGCAAGGATGATCTTGCCGGCAAAGCGCCAGCGCGCGGCGCCGAGGGTTGCAAAACGTGCCAACGTCCAGGCCGCGGCCAGCAATCCGTCAAGGTAGGCGACCTCCGGATAGCCGCCGTACAGCGAATAGGCGAGGCCGAACACGATCCAGTGCCAGCCCTGCGCCGCACCCGAGCGCGCGGCGGCGGCGCTGCGCTCGATGCCGAGCAGGATCAGCGGCAAAAACGCGAGCGACCCCATGGCGTGCGGTTCCATCAGGAACGCGCCGTTCAGCGCGAACAGGCCGGCGCTGACCAGGCCAGGCGTGCGCCGGCAGCCGATCTGGAGCATCAGCGCATAGGTGCCGAGCCCCGCGATGACCTGCATCAGCAGCTTCACGACGAACCAGCCCTGCCAGTATTTCATGATCAGCACGAAGGGCAGGAAGAACGACAATGTCTGCATTTCGGCCGCGAGCGGCATGCCGATTCCGGTATAGGGATTCCACCAGGGGACGACGCCGCGCAGCCAGTCCGACGCGCTGAGCCGGGCCAGGGGTTGGGTCAGCAGGCCGATCGAGGCGTCCCAATAACCCGGCGGGCCGCCGAGCAGCGTGGGCGAGCCGGGCGTGGTCAACGAACTCCAGACGTCGGCGGGGTTGTTGCTGCGCAGGCCCAACACGAACAAAGCGCTGGCCGCGACCGGCAGCAGGATGAGGGCGGCGATCGGCCAGAGATGCGGGCGCAGCCGGGTCAGCATCGGTCGCTTATCGAACCAACGCGGTCAGCAGGGAGTTGAGCCGCTTGCGCCCTTCGGCGGTGGCGATCAGACGGTCGGGCGTCGCTTCGAGGTAGCCGGCGAGCAGGGCCTGATCGAGGATGTCGGGGTCGAGCGTGTCGATCAGCGCGCGGCCGGTGCGGGCGGCGTAGGCCTTGGTGTCGATGCCTTCAGCAAGGCGCAGGCCCATCAGCAGGGCTTCGCGGGCGCGTTCATCGGCGCTGACCTCGGCCTCCTCGACGCTGCCATGGCCGCGCGCCTCGACGCGCCCGGCCCATGCCTCCGGCGCGCGGTGGCGGCGCGTGGCGATCAATTGATCGCCGATGGTGATGCGGCCATGCGCGCCGGCGCCGATGCCGGCGTAATCCTGATAGCGCCAGTAGGCGAGGTTGTGGCGGGATTCCTGGCCGGGTTTCGCGTAGTTCGAAATCTCGTACGGCGCGAGGCCGAACCGGGCGGCGATCTCGGCGGTGGCGTCGTATAATGCGGCGGCATCCTCATCGTCCGGCAGGGTGAAGGCGGCGCGGCCGTAAAGAGTTGCGAATTGCGTGCCGGGCTCGATGGTGAGTTGGTAGAGCGAAAGGTGATCGAGCCCGACGGCGAGCGCGGTGGCGAGTTCGGCGCGCCAGGCGGCGAGGGTCTGGCCGGGGCGGGCGTAGATCAGATCGAAACTGGCGCGGGGGAAAATATCGCGGCCGATTTCGACCGCTGCCATCGCCTGGGCGGCGGAGTGGTTGCGGCCGAGGAAGGTCAGCGCCGCGTCATCGAGGCTCTGCACGCCGATCGAGATACGGTTGACGCCGGCATCCCGATAGGCGCGGAAGCGGCCGGCCTCGATGCTGGTGGGGTTGGCTTCCAGAGTGATTTCGAGATCCGGTGCGGGGGTGAACAGCGCGGTCGCATCGGTGATCAGCGCCGCGACGCTTTCCGGTGCCATCAGGCTCGGCGTGCCGCCGCCGAAAAAGATCGAGGCAAGCCGGCGCGGGCCGAGGCGGGCGGCTTCGAAGGCGAGTTCGGTGCGCAGGGCGGCGAGGATGCGGGCTTCGGGGATTGCCGCGCGGACGTGGGAATTGAAGTCGCAATAGGGGCATTTCGACAGGCAGAACGGCCAATGGATGTAGAGGGCGAGGGATTGCATGGGGTGGTTGTGTCGTATTTGGCGAAACGCGCAAGGGAAGGGAGAGTCTTCTTTTTTGTGAACAAAAAAGAAGCAAAAAAAACTTCGTTGATTTGGGCCCGTGACCGTGAAAACGCCGGTGCCCCCGAGTTAGAACGTTTTTTGCGTCTTTTTTCACTACTGTCCGGTTAAAAGTCTAGCGAATTCAGTAGGTTATTTTCATATTGGTGGGCTGGGCTGTATTCTTTTGGGTCAAGCGCTTGTTTTATAGGGATTTTCTCGAACAAGGTGAGCGACAGGATCTGTAGGATTGTGTAGAGCGAG